>JAZOLR010000279.1:0-9189 GCA_045653255.1 Eubacteriales bacterium
TTACTATGCTGATACGGGCGAGGGGTTTAACATTCTTCCCACCGAATACGTTGACATAACGGAAGAAATGGAAACGAAGGCAGAAATGCTCGCTTGCCACGAAAGTCAGTTGGTATGGCTTCGCGACCACGACGGCATCGACGTTATCGAAGACCAGAAATTGCATTCCGCATTCAGAGGAAAACAATGCGGAGTGAAATATGCAGAGGCATTTACGCAGTTTATGGGCTCGCAGCGTGTAAGACCGTATAGAGTTCTCCCGTGATCAGAATGTGATGTCGTGTTTTGTCGACACTGCAAGCGAAAAGATTTTTATATGTGCCGATTGTAAGGTTAGCAAAACGACATTTAGAAAAAGGATAGAGAATTTTCGTTCTCTATCCTTTTTCGTTGATAAGCACTGTATTTAATTTTAAATTAGTGAACGATGCAACGCTCAGTATCCTGATCGAAGATGTGCATTCTGCTTGCATCAACTGCAACCTGAATGCTGTCACCTGCGCGAGCAGTAGAACGAGCAGAAACTCTTGCGATGATGTTCTTGCCGTTTGTAGCATCTTCCTGACCGTCGAAACTGAGGTAGAGATAAATTTCTGCACCCATAAGTTCGGTAACGTCAACGGAAACGTCCATAACGCTATCAGTCATAGTAGCAAGGTGAGCAGGGTCATCGTGGATGCACTCGGGACGGATACCGATGATAACGTTCTGTCCGATGTATTCCTTGAGTGCGGGGTTGTTAGCCTTGTCGGCAGGAACCTTTATAGAGTTGTTGCCGAATGTAACGTAGAGGTCTGTATCCTTCTTTTCGAGTTTGCAAGCGATGAAGTTCGTCTGAGGAGTACCGATAAAGCCTGCAACGAAGAGGTTTACAGGGTAGTCGTAAAGGTTCTGAGGAGTATCAACCTGCTGAATAAGACCGTCCTTCATAACAACGATACGGGTAGCCATCGTCATAGCCTCTACCTGGTCGTGAGTAACGTAGATGAATGTAGTTTCAACTTTCTTGTGTAGTTTTGTAAGTTCGGTTCTCATGGATGCACGAAGTTTAGCATCCAGGTTGGAAAGCGGTTCGTCAAGCAAGAATACCTTAGGATTACGAACGATAGCACGACCGAGAGCAACACGCTGCTTCTGACCACCGGAAAGAGCCTTCGGACGTCTTTCGAGAAGGTGGTTGATGTCGAGGATACGAGCAGCCTCTTCAACGCGGCGCTTGATTTCTTCCTTCGGAACTTTTCTAAGTTTAAGACCGAATGCCATGTTGTCAAATACTGTCATGTGAGGATAAAGAGCGTAGTTCTGGAAAACCATCGCGATATCTCTGTCCTTAGGTGCAACGTCGTTAACGAGTGTGTCACCGATGAAGAGTTCGCCTTCGCTTATTTCTTCAAGACCTGCGATCATACGGAGAGTTGTGGACTTACCGCAACCTGAAGGACCAACGAGGATAAGAAATTCCTTGTCCTGGATTTCAAGGTTGAAGTCGGATACAGCGGTAACGCCGCCGGGATACTTTTTGTAGATGTGTTTAAGGGACAAACCTGCCATTGTGTTTTACCTCCTGTTGTTACGTTTTTTCGCGTAACGAAAATTATTTATTCACATTATGTATTATAACAAGTTTTCAGGGAAATTAAAAGTGGTCATTCTAACAAACTTTACACTCGCTCTTTGTTAATGTTGCACAAAAACTGCGGTTTTTTCACAGTTCGCAACATTTGTGTGATTGCGAGTCTCTAATAAATTAGAATTACTCGGTTCTCATCATATTCTTGCAACTGAGAGAAATTCTGTTTTTCTTCAAGTCAACGCCCTTGATACGCACTTCGATAACGTCACCGACAGAAAGTACGTCGCTCGGGTGTTTGATGTACTTGTCGCTCATTTCGGAAATGTGCAAAAGTCCGTCGTAATGTACGCCTATATCGACGAATGCGCCGAAGTCAACTACGTTACGTACAGTACCCTTGAGGAGCATATCTTCCTTCAAGTCTTTTATGTCAAGTACATCTGTGCGAAGGCTCGGAGGGGGAAGGGTATCACGGATATCGCGGCCGGGTTTTTCAAGTTCGCCTATAATGTCGAGAAGTGTAGGCTCACCGCAACCGAGTTTTTCACAAAGGTTGGGAAGTCCGCGAAGTGTAGCCTTTGCACGAAGTGCAGACATATTTCCTGCTTTTACGTCGTCTTCTGTGAAGTCGAATTCGGAAAGAAGAGCCTTTGCAACGGCGTATGATTCAGGGTGTACGCCAGTGTTGTCGAGAATTTCGGAAGAACCCGAAACTCTCAAGAATCCCGCGCACTGCTCAAATGCCTTTGCGCCTATTTTCGGTACTTTGAGTATCTGTGCGCGGCTTGTGAATTCGCCGTTTGCTTCTCTGTATGCAACGATGTTCTTTGCCGCGGTTGCGTTTATGCCCGAAATGTGAGAGAGAAGAGAGTAGGAAGCGGTATTTACGTCAACGCCTACGCTGTTTACGCAGTCTTCAACAACACCGTCAAGTGCTTCTGTAAGACGCGCCTGCTTCATATCGTGCTGATACTGACCTACGCCTATTGCCTTCGGGTCTATCTTTACAAGTTCTGCAAGCGGGTCTTGCAATCTTCTTGCGATGGAAACCGCACTTCTTTCCGTTACGTCGAAGTCGGGGAATTCTTCTGCGCCGAGTTCCGATGCGGAGTAAACACTCGCGCCGGCCTCGCTTACTATTGTATATTTTGCATCAAAACCGAGGTCGCGTATAGCGTCTGCGATAAACTGCTCGCTCTCGCGTGATGCAGTACCGTTACCGATAGCCACAACGTCAACGTTGTACTTGTTTATAAGGGTGGAAACAACCTTGCGGCTGCGCTCGATGTCTTCGCGTGGCTTCGTAGGATAAATAACCGCCGTATCAAGCACTTTGCCCGTCTTGTCAACAACTGCAAGTTTGCAGCCCGTTCTGTAACCGGGGTCGTAGCCGAGTACGGTCTTGCCCTTAAGAGGTGCGGCAAGAAGGAGTTTACGGAGATTGTCCGCAAATACCTTGAGCGCGCCTTCGCTTGCGTTGTCAAAGAGGTCTGCTCTTATCTCGCGTTCAAGAGAGGGGAATATAAGTCTGTCGTAACTGTCTGCAATAGCGGCAGAAACAAACTCGCAAACGGGGGATTTCGGATTTACTATCGCCTTTGAAGAAATCTTGCTTACGGCGATGCTTGTGTCGAGTTCAAGCGAAACTTTCAAGAATTCCTCGCGCTCTCCGCGTGTTATTGCAAGTACGCGGTGAGGACGGAGTTTCTTCACTTCTTCTCGGTAATCATAGTAGTCCGCATATACGGAGTCCTCGTCTTTTGCCTGCTTTGTAACGATAACACCGGATGCAAATGCATAGTCACGCAACATCTTGCGGTAGTCCGCTACGTCTGAAATGTCCTCGGCTATTATGTCGGAAGCACCTGCAAGAGCCGCCTCTGCCGTCTCGATTTCCTTTTCCACATCAATAAATGCAGCGGCAAGTTCGGTAAGTGTGCCTTCGTATTCGTCTCTTTGCTCCATAATGAGTTCTGCAAGAGGGCCAAGACCGCGCTCACGCGCAACGGACGCGCGAGTTTTGCGCTTCTGCTTGTAGGGGCGGTAGATGTCCTCAAGTCCAACGAGCGTTGTCGCCTTTTCGAGTGCCGCCGTGATTTCGGGAGTAAGTTTTCCTTGGTTTTCGATAGAGTTTGAAATTTCAGCCTTGCGCTCTTCGAGTTTGCGGAGATAATTCAATCTGTCTTCAAGGTTACGAAGTGTAATATCGTCAAGACTTCCCGTAACTTCTTTACGGTATCTCGCTATAAAGGGGATTGTATTTCCCTCGTCCATAAGTGCAACCGTTTTCGTTATTTGATCCTCTGTGAGTTTTAACTCCTCGGATAATATCTTAATAATGTCCATTTTTTTCCTCCGACACAAATTTTTATATTCCCGACGGAAAACCGCCGTTAATTTCTTTTTTTATTTTTTATATTTTCGTTTATACAACGAATGAGCGAAGTTTCTCTATCTCCGCTTCCGTGCAGTAACGCCACTCACCGCGAGAAAGTGAAGTATCAAGCGGAATTTCTGCAAACTCAACTCGCTCAAGATATGTGATTTTGTTACCTACACTCTCAAACATTCGTTTGACCTGATGGTATTTTCCTTCAACAAGCGTTACAAAACCGCTTTTGCGTCCCTCGTCGCATACAAGTCGCGCCGTGCGGCAGACCTCACCGCCGTCAATCGTTATACCGCCGCAGAATTGCGCCTCTGCCGTCTCGCGAAGCGGTACTTCGCATTGGAAACGGTATACCTTGCTCACGTGGTGTTTAGGCGAGAGAAGATAATGCGACAGTTTTCCGTCGTTTGTGAGTATCATAAGACCGAGCGTGTCGCGGTCAAGTCGCCCACACGGAAAAAGTCCGCGCTTTTGCAGTTGCTCCGGTAAAAGTTCCGTAACAACGGGCAAAGACGAGTCTTCCGTCGCGCTTATATACCCTGCGGGTTTGTTGAGCATAACGTACACAAACTCTTCGTATACAACGCGCTTTCCGCGAAATATTACTTCGTCTTTTTCGGGGTTTATATGCATATCCGCTTTTTTTACGGGTGTGCCGTTTACGAGCAATTCACCGCGTTTTGCCGCCTGCGCCGTCTCCTTGCGAGAGGCAAGTTTGCACTCGGATATAAGTTTGTCTATTCTCACTTGCATACCCCCTTGATTTAAGTTTCATAACTCTTATATTATATCACGTTTTTTCTGTTTTGTAAATAGGAAAGCGCGCGTTAAATATAAACAAACTATAAAATATAAGTAAAGTTCCCGTTTCCTTTTTACATAAACGCGACGATAACTGTAATAGAAAAACCGTGAGGACTTTTTTGTGTCCTCACGGTCTAGAATGCTTTATTTGAATTGCTTCATATCTATTGACTGAAGATATCTTTCACTGTACTTCTTTATCTGCTCGTCAGACGGAAGATAGTCGGGGTGAGAGCAGCAGGGAATGGTAGGCTCTCTTCCATCGGAATAGTAGAAGGGGGAATCGTTGTCGTTTTCGTATTTCTTTCTGTCGTCTTCATTTCTGAAATCGGGAATATCATACGGCATACCGCCCGCAAGTGCCGAGCGGTGTCCGAGAATTGCGACACTCGACATAGCGATAGAGGAATGAAGGTCGAATGGGTGGGCGGGTTGCTTTCCCTCTTTTAAACAGTCGAGGAATATTCTTGCCGTCACAAAATCGCTTCCGCCGTGTCCGCTCTTTGCGATAAGTGCTTCGTCGGGGTCATTCCAACTCGGCTCGTATAGCGACGTTGCCTCTTGCCCTTCGGGTTTTTCCCACTCGTTGTAGCGGAGCATAACCTTCTCGTCCATTCCGCGCACGTTTTCTATCTGTCCCTTCGTTCCGCAGAAGCGGTAGGAGTTGTCAGCACCGCCGAAACTCGCGTTACCTGTTATTCTGAATACGGAATCGTCATCATTCAGCGTTGTTATTATTCCTGCTCTGTCTGCTACGTGGCTCATTGTAGGTATGCTGTCTTTTGGCGGACAGTATGAATAGAATGCGGTAACTCTCTTCGGAGTTGCACCCGTCGCGCACATTACAGGGCCGAGCGAGTGAGTTATATAATACGTGCGAGGCAAGAAGTTGCGCCAATGCTTCGGGAAATAGTTGAGTTCGCTTTTCCACAGACTGTCTTCGGGATTTCCCGGGTGATTGTATTCACCCTCTGCAAAGAGTATTTTTCCGAGTGTACCCGACTTGCACACGCGTTGCATTTCAATGTTGAATAACATCTGCGGATAGTTTTCCGCAAGCATAAATATAGACTTCGTTTTCTCAAATGCGCGGGCAAGAGCGACACCCTCTGCCATTGTACTGTTGCTTATACACTCGCAGAAAACGTGAATATTGCGTTCAAAACATTTGAGTATAAGAGGAGTATGTTCGTGGAAAAAGTTCGCTAATATAACCGCGTCAAGACCGTGCTCTATAAATTTGTCGAAGTCATCGTAAACCGTTATTCCGTCGCTGAATCTCTTTATGCCGTTTTCTCTGCGGTGCTCAATAGAGTCACATAGCGCCACCACGTCACAGTCAAGTAACATAAAGTTTTTCGCAAGGTCAAAGCCCCTGCCCGAGCCGACAACACCTATTTTAAGTTTTTTCATATTTCTATGCCTCCGTAATATTTATTTCGTGTTTTATATAGGAATGATGAACAAAAGTAAAAGACCGATAAACGCGAATACAACCGATAAAATCTCTTTCTTTGACGGCTTTTTCTTTGAGAGATAGCACACCGCCGTCGATACTATCATAACGCCGCCCGTTACCATAGGATACTGCACAGATGCGTCAACGTGCGCAAGCGCAACCACCAAAAGAAAATTCGCTATTTTATTAGTTATACCGCTTACTGCGCTTATGCCTATCGTGAGCGGTGTAGATTTTGGCGTTTCGCCCATCTTTTTACCAAGTATGATAAGAAGCAAAGCCGCAATTATAACAGAAGAAAGTGCACCCAACGTGGAATATCCCGCCGCACTCGCCTTTTCAAATGGCGCCGACGTGTATATCTTTGAGATAACCCCCGACATTCCGTTGAGTATGAATATTCCCGCATAGTACAAAGCGCCTCTTTTCTTTTCGCCGCGCTCTACTGTAAGCATCAAAGCGACAAAGATGAATAGAAAGCATACGCTTTTCGCAAGAGTCAAGTCCTCGTCATAGAAAAATATCCCCTGCGCAAACGGAAGCACCATACCGCCGAGCATTGAGAAAAGCGAATACACGGAAAGATTTGTCACCGCAAGAGCCTTGAAACTGAAAAACGTGAATGCAAAGCCGTTGAGTGAGGAAAGAACCGCCATAATGAGCGTGAACGGAGTAAACTCAAACTTTAATCCACTGATAATTGCCATAGCGAAGAGTGCCGCTATAGAACTTGTAAGTGAGAATTGGAGCGAAATCTTTATTCCGCTTCCGCGTTTTGCCCTGTATACATCCTTTAATGCAAAGCATCCGCCAAACATGATAACGGATAAAATAATAATAGCGTAGTACATAAAATCACCCCTTCGCCTGTATTATATCAGCAAACTTTCTTCTTAACAATGGAAAAAATCCATTAAAATATATAAAAAAGTTTGTTTTATGTTGATTTTTACGGCAGATTTATGTATAATGACAGTAATACGTTCATAGGAGAAACGAATGAAAAACAGAAGTATATGCAAATTTATATCCTCGTCTCCGCAGAAAAGTTTGTCGATTTTGAAATTTATTTTTGAGACGGATAAAGAGGTAATGTCAAGGAAGCAAAATCTTTTGCGCCACTACCTTTTCCTTGTCACGCAAGGAGAGGGAAATTTCAACTTCGGCGGTGACGTGATTTCGGTCACGCTCGGCACACTCGTTTTCGGATTTTCGGGCGAGAGTTTTGCAGTAGAAGAGCCTTGCGAGTGCGAATATATGTATATATCATTCGAGGGATTGCGCGCAGACGACCTTTTCAAGCGTTTTTCTATAAGCAAAAGTGAACGATGCTTTCAGGGATTTGACGGACTTATCCCTCTTTGGCGCGAGAGTCTTTCGCGTGCCTCGGAAGATACTGTCGATTTGGCGGCGGAGAGTATGCTTCTTTATGCGTTTTCAAGATTTAGACCGCATTCGAGTGAGCATAGCGACATAGTTATGAAAATGATACAGATATCCGAAGAGGAATTTTCCGATATTGAGTTGTCCGTATCGCTTATAGCAGAGAGACTCTGCTACAACCCGAAGTATCTTTCTCACGCTTTCAAACGCGAGATGGGTGTAGGATATTCGGAATATCTTCGCGACTTGCGTATAAAATTCGCCGTATCTCTTTTTGACAACGGCTTGGAATCAATAAAAAACGTCGCGTTTTTGTCGGGATTTTCAGACCCTCTCTATTTTTCTTCCGTCTTTAAAAAATGTATCGGCGTCACCCCGAAAGAGTATAAAAATAACGCAAAATAATATCAAAAACGGCAGTCTCGGTCATAAATCCGATACTGCCGTTTCGCTTTAAAGTGATTTTATTGTATTTATCAGCATTTGTGATGCTGCGGTGTCTTTTCTTCTGTCGAAAAATTGTTTTCTTCTTCCGGTTATTTCGGTGCGCTCGGATTTTTCGGCATTTGCGCGGCGCTCGTCACGGGTGCTTGTGTATTTGTGCCGCTATCACCCGACAAATCGCCCGTCGGTACTATTCCTTCTACGTCTTCTTCTTTGACATAGTAGGTGACTCTGCCGTACGTAGTTGCGAAAACAATCTTTACGGAAAATTCCTCCGAACTATCGGTTTTTGGCTCATCATAGGCGAAAACCGCGTCGGCAAGTTCGGAAATATCATCCTTTGATACAGTATGAGTTGCTATAAGCGAGGTGTAAACCATTGCCGCTTCCGTATACTCGCGTATTATCTTTTCCGCTTCTGCGGGAGAACTCGGCTGTATTACCGCCACGGTAGAACTTACAGGCGGTCTGTCGGCAGGAGACTCTGCGTCGGACGGTGTTGCTATGCTTGTCGCCAAGGCGGCTTGCGTCTCTTTTGCTTTGTCGCTATCTTCTGATTTGTATATTCCTTCGGCTGCGCTTTCTTTTACGGTATCTGCGTCATCATAATAGCCTGCGCCTTTTTCCGAAGAATAGTTGAAATCCGCGCCGTTTGCCGCTTCGGGCGCGGCTGCGTCAAATGCTTTCATAGGGAAGAATTCTCCCGACAAAAACAATCCAAATATCAAAACGAAACATACGCACAAAGAAGAAAGCGTGTAAACTGTCGCTTTTCTTTGGCGGTTTCTTTGCGCTATGAGTTTTTTGCTTTTTTCTCTCACGCTATTTTCAAAGGATAACTTATCCTTCATACTTTAACCCCCTTTGCGAAAGAATCTCACGAAGCCGCAGTTTTGCTCTATATATGAGATTTTCTATCTGCTTTACTGATTTGTTCATTACCTTTCCTGCTTCTGCGTTTGACATTCCTTCAAAATAGACAAGGTGAAGCGCGGTATAATAATCTGCGCATAACTCGCCCATAGCAGAATGAAGAATTCTTTTTTCTTCATTTTTGAATATCTCTCGCTCGAAGTTTTCGTATTCCTCGGAAAGTACGTCCATTACGTCGTCTTGCATAAGTGACACGCGCTTTGA
>JAZOLR010000280.1:0-5651 GCA_045653255.1 Eubacteriales bacterium
GCTTGAAAAACTTGAAATACATACCGTAATTACAGTAGAATAACTCGCAATTGCTAAAAACCGTTGGAGTACAGGAGTTACAAAATGGAACAGTATTACGACTATAACCACAAACTAAAAGTGAAAGACGAACTTTTCACGCCTATTCACGGTGTGCGTCTGACGCACGGGCTTTTCAAGAAAATCTTCGACAACAATATTGAATACAACCTCACGCAACTTGATATGGACCGTATGCGCTATTGGTTTGACGTCAAGGCAGGCAGAGAGCCGAAAGCCGAGCGATACGAAGGGCACTTTGAGGACAATTTGAAAGGGCAGACGGCATCGCAGTATCTTATGTGCGCGGGAAACGTTCTCCGTTGGGAAGAAATTCCGCGCGTGCGAGAGGGACTTCGCGAGGTGCTCGACTTCCTTGAAGACTCGCAGGAAACAAACGGCTTTCTTATGCCGATAGACAAGAGCGATTTCGCATACAGAGAATATCCGCATTACGTTCGCATTTGGCTTACTTACGCGCTTATTGCGGCGGCAAACAGCGGAGAAAAACGCGCTTTCCGTATGCTCCGCTTGTGGCAAGACTGGTTTAACCGCTGCCCCGACCTTCCCGTAATAAAATACCTTGAACTTGCGTTTCAGGGCGTTGTTGCCTCTCCTCTCGTTTACAATACCGAGATAGGTGTTGAAGAGGATATGGAAATAACTATAGAGCATTACGAAGAGCCGTGGCGACTTGCACAGTTTATTGAAAACGAGCCGTGGGCGGTAAAAACGCGCCGTCAACACGGAAAAGAGCCTCACCCTCACGGCTCTGAACTTGAAGCATTTGAGGGTTATCTCGACCTTTACAGATACACAGGCAAGCCCTACTATCTCAACGCAGTAAAGAAATGTATGCGTCAATATAAAGGCGACTGGCAACACCCGGGCGGCGGTATAATAATGTGCGAACGTTTTAACGGCGCAGATCAAGGGCACCGCCTTATATATTACAACAAGGCAATGCGCTATAACGAACTCTGCGCTACTGCTTTCTGGATGGGACTTAATCAAAGACTTCACCGCCTTTTCCCTGACGAAGAAAGTTACGTATTCGAACTTGAACAGTCGCTTTACAATATCGCTTGTGCGGCGCAAGTGGGAACGGAAAACATAATAAACTTTATGATACTTGACGGCTATAAACTCCGTTCAGGCACACCGAATAACTGCTGCTGCGGTGTCGGTACGAAGATTTTCGCATCGCTTCCCGAATACCTGTTCACTATGAACAAATCTACTATCAGTTGTGACATTTACGCGAGTGCAGAACTCGACTGGCAGACAGAACACGGCAACGTAAAAGTCACAGAAGAGACGGAATATCCCTACGATAGTAAAGTTAAGTTGACAATTGAGCCTGAAATTCCTCACGAATTTACTCTTCGTGTGAGAATTCCCCACTACGCAACGAATGACGTTGACGTATATATAAACGGCGAAAAGTTTGCTACGGGAAAAACGGGAAGTTATCTGCCTATATTCCGTCAATGGAATGCAGGCGATACGGTGGAATTTGAAATTCCTTTCGGCTTTGCTATGCACGCATACGAGGGAGAACACGACGTAGAGGGATACGCGAGAAAGGCATTCACGTACGGTCCTATACTCCTCGCAATACGCGGCGAAAAGAACCACGAAAACGGCACGGTAGTAGAAGGTGCGCCCGAAGAATTCATAGAAAAACTCAAGCCAAACGGCAGACCTCTCTGTTTCTGTATTGAAGGTCTTGACGGATATACGGCAGAGCCGTTTTTCGACTTCCAAGAGGGCGAATTCGTGTGCTTCCCTCTTTTCAAGAAATAATGAATTAAATATCGTTTTTTAGGTATTTTTGCGTTTTCCCGAAAAGGACTGCGCAAAAATACCTATTTTTTATTTGTTTATAATTATTTTATAATTATTTTTTTGAAAAGGTATTGAAAACTGTACAAACTATATGATATAATCTATATGTATATTTATAATGTATTATATAGACCGAGGCAGAAAATTGGAAAATCTTTCATACGTTGAAAAAAATCTGCGCGAAGTGAAAAATGAAATACGCACGGTAGCCGAAAAAGCAGGGGTAAAAGAGCCTACGCTCATCGCGGTGACAAAAAGTGCGACCGACGAGGAAGTGCTTGAACTTGCGAAACTCGGTGTGCGTGCGATAGGCGAAAACCGCTCTTCTCTTTTCTGCGCAAGATATGAACTTTTGCATAACGAATACCCCGATATGCAATTCAATTTTATAGGACATTTGCAAACGAACAAAGTCAAGTATATAGCGGACAAGGTGACGGCAATTCACTCACTCGGACGCATAGAACTTGCAAAAGAGATAGATAGACAAGCGGAAAAACGCGGTATAAAAATCCCTGTGCTTATTGAAGTCAACAGCGGAAAAGAAGAAGCGAAATCGGGAGTTATGCCCGAAGATGCTATGGCGTTTTTTGAAAGTCTTTCTCAATTTGAACATATTTCGGTTGTTGGCGTAATGACGATGGCGCCCGACTTCGAAACCGAAGAAGAATACAGACCTTATTTCCGTCTTACACGCGAGATTTTTGATGAAATCAAGGCAAAAGACGGCTTCGACACCGATAGCCCGATACTTTCAATGGGTATGAGCGACAGTTACCGCGTGGCTATTGAAGAAGGCTCGACGGCAGTACGTATCGGCAGACGTCTGTTTTTGAAATGATAATAATTAAAAAATAAAGATAAGAAAATCGGAGGACAACAAAAATGGCACTTTTCAAGAAAAACTCACCCTACTACGATCCCTATGAAGACTACGATGCAGACGTAAACGAAGCGGCACAGGAAGAGCCCAAGGCTATTCAGGAAGACGCTTCCGCATTCAGCGGTCTCAACATTGGCGGCGGCAACATTGAACTCAAGGTTGTACGTCCCGAAAAATACAGCGACGCTACTTTGATAGCAGACCACCTTCTCAGCAACCGCACGGTTGTTCTCAATCTTGAAAACACCGACAAGGCAACTGCTCACCGTTTGATTGAATTCCTCGGCGGTGTTACTTACGCACTTTCCGGCGGTATCAAGAAGGTTGCAAACGATACGTTCATCATCACGCCTAACAACGTATCCGTAAGCGAATCAAAAGTAACTCCCGAAGAAGACGAAGACCCTAAACCGATAGGTTTTACTTCTGACGAAGACGAAGAATAATTTTCATTAGGCTGTCACGAAAGCGTGACAGCCTAATTCTTGATTTACAGTTTGGCGAAAGGAACTCTTTAAATTGACGACCGTACTTTCATACGTTTTAGTCTCTTGCGTGCGCGCATTACAGATAATGATGTTTGCTCGCGCTATACTTTCATGGTTTCCGAATACAAACGGCTCGCCGCTTTCAAACTTCCTTGTGGTGATGACAGAGCCTATTATTGCTCCTGTGCGCTTTTTGCTCGGAAAATTCGAAAGTCTGCGCAGTATTCCTATTGATATTCCCTTTTTTGTTACCCTCATTCTTCTTAGTTTTATCGCATAAATAGGAGAGTTAAAATGACTAAATTGACGAAAAGAAAACTCTTGTGCGTTGCCATAATTATAGCGGGCATCGCTATTGACTTTATATCAAAACGCATAGCGGCGAATAATATGGTTTTACATCAATCCATTCCGCTTTGGAAAGACGTTCTTCACATTACGCTCGTTCATAACTATGGCGCGGCGTTTGGAATGATGTCGGGCAGCCGTTGGATATTTATAACCGTGTCCGTCGTAGCAATTATTTCGTTTTGCTCTTATCTTATTTTGACGAAGTCAAAACGCCCTATGTGGCTTTATTCTCTCGCAATGATGGCGGCAGGCGGCATCGGCAATATGATAGACCGCATCTGGCTCGGCTACGTCGTTGACTTTATCGACTTCACTCTTATCGACTTTGCAGTATTCAATATTGCAGACTCGTTCATTTGCGTTGGTGCAGGACTTATGATGCTTGACCTTGTGCTTGATATGATTGAAACGGGAAAAGAAGTAAAGCGCGAAAACGAAGAAAAAACAACCGAAGCAGAAACAAAAACCGAAGAAATACCTTGCGAAAACGAGGCTATAAACAATGATACTGACAGTAACGTCGACTGATGCGGGCGCACGTCTTGACAGTTACATTGCCGCAAATAGCGACCTATCGCGTTCAAGCGCGGCTAAACTAATAGACGAAGGCGCGGTAAGTGTCAACAAAAAGACGGCGGTAAAAAAATACGCCGTGCGTGAGAATGACGAGATAGAGATAAATCTGCCCGAAGTTCAACCGTCGGAAGCAAAAGCGGAAAATATTCCGCTTAACATAATATACGAAGACAAGTATCTTTTGGTAATAAACAAGCCAAGCGGAATGGTAGTACACCCCGCACACGGAAATTACGAAGGTACGCTTGTAAACGCGCTTCTCTATTACTGCCCCGATGAACTTTCAGGCATAAACGGAGAGCAACGTCCGGGTATCGTGCACAGAATAGACAAGGACACAAGCGGTCTTCTGGTAGTTGCGAAAACCGACGAAGCGCACAGAGGTCTCTGCGCGCAACTTGAAGACCACAGTATAAAAAGAGAATACCGCGCACTCGTTTCGGGCGGATTTCAAAACGACGAGGGCACAGTTGACCTGCCGATAGGAAGACACCCAACCGACAGAAAGAAGATGGCAGTCATACGCGGCACGGGCGCAAAAAGCAGAAATGCAGTGACACACTACCGAGTCCTTGAGCGTTTCGGACGCATAAGTTACCTTGCTTTGCAACTCGAGACAGGGCGCACACATCAGATAAGAGTGCACATGTCAACTCTCGGGCATCCGCTTCTCGGCGACACCGTATACGGCGGTGGCGGCACTCAATTTGAGAAAAAGCATTCGTCGCTTTTGTCGGGGCAATGTCTGCACGCGAAAAAACTCTCTTTTACGCACCCGATAACAAATGAATTTATGACCTTTGAATGTGAACTTCCGACCGATTTCGAGCAACTTCTGACCATTCTGCGAAAAACGGCGGAACTTTAACGGAGTGAAATAATATGATAATTTTGAGCGTTTCCGAGTTGTCGCTTTCTTTCGGTGATACCGAAATATTGCGTGACGTCAGTTTTTCTGTAAACGAGGGCGACAGACTTGGAATAATAGGCGTAAACGGAGCAGGAAAAACCTCTCTTTTTCGTCTTATAACGGGAGAATATACCCCCGATAGCGGAAATATCTATATAGCAAAAGACAAGACCGTCGGTGTACTTGCTCAAAACACGGTGAGCATAAACGAAGACGGCGGCGGCTCTTTGCTCGAATATATGTACGGCGCGTTTCCGTCTCTTATTTCTCTTGAACGCGAGATAGGAGAACTTGAAGCGACACTCGCCGATACTACTCTTTCAAATGAGAAAATAAGCGAAATTTCAGCGCGCCTTAGCAACGCGCACACGAAATTTGCAGAAAACGGCGGTCTTGAATTCCGCGCAAGATGCAGAGGAATGCTTTTGCGTATGGGATTTACCGAAGCGCAGATAAATCTTCCCGTGTCATCGCTTTCGGGCGGTCAACACACACGTCTTGCACTTTGCCGACTTCTTTGCCGTGAGCCTGACATTCTTATGCTTGACGAGCCTAC
>JAZOLR010000281.1:0-1107 GCA_045653255.1 Eubacteriales bacterium
GCGTTGCATATCAAGTAAGAATGCACGTACTTCGGGTATAGCGGAAACCTTTGACGCATACCTAGTAATTTCGGGTGTTCTTATTCTGTCGCTTACGTCCTCTCCGCAAAGAAATACGTGTTGCTCTCCGTCAATGAAGCGCAAGTCTGCCACAACGGAGGGAAGTGCCGCAATAACACCTTGCGTGTCGTCTGCGGAAATTCCGTGTATCTGCATATATAAACCGATAGTGCGGTAAAGTGCGCCCGTGTCTACGTATACAATATTCATTTTACGCGCAACTGCACGCGCAAGACTGCTTTTTCCTGCACCGCTCGGTCCGTCAACTGCAATTTTAATCATAATGTAATATCCTTTCGTTATTCCGCCGCGCTTATTCCGGCGAGATATCCGGTAGAAAATGCTATTTGTAAATTGTATCCGCCCGTATAGGCGTCTACGTCTATTATTTCACCTGCAAAATACAAATTCTGCTTTAATTTAGACATCATTGTCTTCGGGTATAACTCTTTCGTTTCCACACCGCCTGAAGTAATTATAGCCTCGTCGATGGGACGGAATGAAGCGAGTTTTATTTCAAAACCTTTCAGTAATGACAAAAGAGTTTTTCTCTGTTGTTTCGTTATAGAGTTTACCTTTGTATCGGACGGTATTCCCGACAAATCAACGATAACGTCAATCATTTTTGAAGGGAGTAGGTCGCCGAGTGCATTTGCGAAATCTCTGTTTGAATATTTTTCGAAATCAGAGAGAATTCTTGCATCAAGTTGCTTTTCGTCAAGTGCAGGTTTTAAATCAATCTTGAGAGAAAGGGAATTGAGCGCGACGTCTCTTATATGCGCCGAAGCGGAAAGTATCATAGGTCCGCTTACACCGAAGTGAGTAAATAACATCTCGCCGAAATCGGTGTAAATCACTTTTCCGTTTTGATTGTTTATAATTGATATACCTACGTTTTTAAGGGAAAGTCCCTGCATGCGTTTACAAAGTCCGCCCTTCGCTTCAATGGGCACGAGCGACGGTGTAAGCGGTGTAACTGTATGACCTGCCTGCTTTGCAAGTGCGTATCCTGCACCGTCAGAGCCTGTCAGGGGATAAGACATTCCG
>JAZOLR010000282.1:0-4282 GCA_045653255.1 Eubacteriales bacterium
TGTTGCAAGACCTATCTGGTTACCGTATGAGGAATATCCTGCCGCAGCGGTAGTTACTATTTTTCTCTGAGGAAGTTTTCCGCTCATAGTCTCAGAAACAGACTTGAGAGGATCTGCAGCACCTGTTACGCGCATTGCTGCGTATACGTAAGAACGTCCAGAAAGAGGGTCTCGGATAGCACCGCCAATACAAGTTGCCGCACCGCCGAAAGGCTCGATTTCAGTAGGATGGTTATGTGTTTCATTTTTGAAAAGGAGCAACCAATCCTGAAGTTCATTGTTAACGTTTACTTTAATTTTAACTGTGCACGCGTTAATTTCTTCCGATTCATCAAGATTTGGAAGTCTGCCTTGAGCCTTTAAATGTCTAACTGCAATTGTAGCAACATCCATCAAATTGATGGGTTTTGTGCGTCCAAGTTCTTTTCTAATCGCTATGTACTCGTTATAAGCACTTTCAAGGAGTTTGTCCTCAAATTCAACCTCGTCAATTGTAGTGAGGAAAGTTGTGTGACGGCAATGGTCAGACCAATAAGTATCTATCATTCTTATTTCTGTGATAGAAGGATCTCTTCCTTCAGTCTTGAAGTAATTCTGACAAAACGTAATATCGTCCAAATCCATGGCAAGACCGTATTCGGAAACGAAATTTTCGAGTCCCTTTGCATCAAGAGAAATAAATCCATCAAGAGTCTTTACAGAATCCGGAATAGCATACTGAGCAGCGAGGGTTTCATATTTTTCAAAAGATGCTTCTCTGCTTTCCACAGGATTTATCAAATACTTCTTTATTGCGTCAAAATCAGATTTGGAAATTGCGCCGTAAAGTTTATAAATCTTTGCAGTTTTTACAATAGGACGGTCACCGCATGAAATGAGCTGTATACACTGTGCGGCAGAATCGGCGCGTTGGTCAAACTGACCAGGCAAATACTCTACTGCAAAATCGATACTTCCGTCGTTATCGTATTCAAAAGTTACATCATCAAGTTGAGGCTCAGAAAATACTGTTTTTACACAATAATCGAAAAGTTTTTCCTCAATATTCTCAACGTCGTATCTGTTAAGAATACGAACTTTCTCCAAAGATTTTATCTGCAACAAACTGCGAAGTTCGTTTTCAAGAGAAACGGCATCATTTGCCGCACCCTCTTTTTTCTCTACATAAATTCTATATACCATTTTTTGTTCTGCCCCCTTTATTTAACAAGCGCCTTAAGAGCTTTTTGTCCTATATCGTGACGGTAATATGCATTTTCAAAATGAACTTTAGGAACGTTGCTATATGCGTTCTCAATTGCCTTTCCCAAAGTTTCGCCAACTGAAGTTACGCCAAGCACACGCCCACCGCCAGTAAGCAATTTTCCATCATTTATCTTTGCACCGGCAACATATATCTCGGCAGAACAATCATCATCCACCGTTATTTCAAAGCCTGTTTCATATTTTTGCGGATAGCCGTTTGACGCCATAATAACACAACAAGCCGCACCAGAGGAGAACTCAATATCCAAATCGCAAAGAGTACCGTCTGCACACGCTTTCATTATTGCAAAAAGGTCAGTCTTCAAGAGAGGCAAAACAACCTGCGTCTCAGGATCTCCGAAGCGACAGTTATATTCAATCACTTTAGGACCGTCTTTCGTAATCATCAAACCAAAATAGAGGCAACCCTTGAAAGTTCTATTTTCAGAATTCATAGCGTTAATTGTCGGCAGAAAGATTTCTTTCATGCACTTATCAGCAATTTCGCTTGTATAATACGGATTGGGGGCGATAGTTCCCATTCCACCTGTATTTAAACCTTCGTCGTTATCTCCAATTCTCTTATGGTCCATAGAAGATATCATAGGAACTACAACTTTTCCGTCAGTAAACGACAAAACGGAAACTTCAGGGCCTTCCAAGAATTCTTCAATAACAATTTTCGTCCCGCTCTCGCCAAACATCTTGTCTTCCATCATAGAGCGAACTGCTTCAATTGCTTCTTCGCGTGTCATAGCGATAACAACACCCTTGCCAAGCGCGAGTCCATCTGCCTTTATTACGGTAGGGATAGGCGCAGATTCAAGGTATTTAAGAGCGGATTCCATATCTGTAAACACTTCATATGCAGCAGTAGGAATTCCGTATTTTTTCATCAAGTTCTTCGAGAAAATTTTGCTACCTTCAATGATAGCAGCATCCTTTCTCGGTCCAAAGCAAGGAATACCAATCGCTTCAAGAACGTCAACAACGCCAAGAACCAACGGATCGTCGGGAGCAACTATAGCGAAGTCAATTTTATTTTCAAGAGCGAAGTTCTTTATTCCTTCAACATCTTTCGCCCCTATATTAACGCAAATAGCATCAGATGCAATACCACCGTTGCCAGGCAAAGCGTAAATATCGGTAACTGCAGTGTTTTCTTTTATTTTTTTGATTATGGCGTGTTCTCTTCCTCCACCGCCTACAACCATTATCTTCATACTTTAAGTCCTTTCTTGCAATACGGCTTAATGATGGAAAAGACGCATTCCTGTGAATGCCATTACCATGTCGTAATTGTCACAAGCCTCAATAACGTTGTCATCGCGAATAGAACCGCCGGGTTGTGCAACGTAACTAACACCGCTACGACGTGCACGTTCTATATTATCACCGAACGGGAAGAATGCATCACTTCCTACAGATACTCCCGTAATCTTGTCGAGATACTCTCTCTTTTCTTTTGCGGTAAGTTCTTCAGGCTTTTCGCTGAAATACTTCTGCCAATTTCCGTCAGCAAGAACGTCTTCGTTTTGTTCGGAAATGTACACGTCTATTGTATTGTCTCTGTCAGGACGGCCGAGCGTTTCAAGGAAAGGAAGCGCAAGAACTTTGGGATGCTGACGCAAATGCCAAATGTCCGCCTTGTTTCCTGCAAGTCTCGTACAATGGATTCTTGACTGCTGACCCGCACCTACACCTATTGCCTGACCGTCGTATGCGTAACAAACAGAGTTAGACTGAGTATATTTAAGTGTGATCAACGAAATTATAAGATCGCGAACAGCGCTTTCAGGAAGATTTTTATTTTTCGTAACGATGTTTGTAAGCAACTCTTTGTTTATTTCAAAGTTGTTTCTTCCCTGCTCAAACGTAATTCCAAAAACTTGTTTACGTTCGATTTCTTCGGGGATATATTCGGGATCAATTTTTACTATATTGTAATTGCCCTTCTTTTTTGTTTTGAGGATTTCAAGAGCTTCATCGGTATAACCGGGAGCAATAATTCCATCAGAAACCTCGCGCTTGATAATCAATGCTGTAGTAGCATCGCAAACGTCGCTGAGTGCTATCCAGTCACCAAAAGAAGACATTCTATCTGTACCTCTCGCTCTTGCATAAGCGCAAGCAAGCGGAGATTCATCAAGACCTTCGATATCTTCAACGAAGCATGCCTTTTTAAGTGCAGGGCTAAGAGGAAGTCCTACTGCAGCGGAAGTGGGGCTAACGTGCTTAAACGAAGTAGCGCAAGGCATACCGGTAGCCTCTTTCAACTCTTTTACAAGTTGCCAACTGTTAAATGCATCCAAAAAGTTTATATATCCAGGGCGACCGCAAAGAATCTCTATAGGCAACTCTTCGTTGTTGCTCATATAAATTTTAGACGGTTTTTGGTTAGGGTTACAACCGTATTTAAGTTCAAATTCCTTCATTAGAAAAGTCCTTTCAAAAACTATTACTTATTTTTGTTTATCATTCTGTTGACAACCTTGCCATCGGAAAGCGAAACGTAACGAACGTAAAGAGAAATCTTATTATTTTCGTTAAGTGAATTCCAAATAAGATTGGTGTATTCGTCAATATCATCCGTAATTGCTACTCTTTCGGGCTCGCCTGTGAAGGTAGGAATAGGATTACCGTCGCAGTTGTATGTATGAATAAAATGTCCAAGACCGTTGAGTGCACGATAAGAGAAAGTATATCTGTTGCATTCGCTTCCCTTTTCGTCCGCGCTCTTCAAAATGCTCATCTTGTATGAGAAATCATTTTCTTCAAAATTCATAATTCCGCTTATACGAGGTGTGAAATTAGGAGCATCTGGCTCGAAGCAACGAGTCTCAAGTGCCTCTTCAAAAGTCTTACCCTCTTTAAGAGCGAAATAAACGGTATCTGTCTGGTCTCCGTTTGTAACAACGAGTTTGTTTTCATACTTTCTTATAGGGAGATAAATTATAAGAGACGGATCTTCAACTTTAGACGCGTCAAACGGATGAATGATAACGTCATCTCCACTTTCAACAAAGATTCTGTTTCT
>JAZOLR010000283.1:0-8260 GCA_045653255.1 Eubacteriales bacterium
GTGAATTTCGGGCGGCTATCCCGACGATGCCCCGACGGCTATTCTCCCGGCGAATTTCGGACGGCTACCCTGATGATACCCCGACGGCTATTCCCCCGACGAATTTCGGGCGGCTACCTCGATGATACCCCGACGGTTTTCTGACGAAAGACGTCACCAAACACATTAAAAACATAAAACGACAAAAGCAAGGAGGTGCGACGTGAAAAAATTACTGTGCCTATCCTTGCTTTTTTGTATTTTGACAACTTTACTTTGCATTTATCCCTCTGCGGCAGAGCCTCCCGAGGTAGTGGGCGTAGGTTCGGCAACCCTCGTGAATACAGAAACGGGTACTGTTGTGTATTCCTATAATTCCGAAGTTGAACTCTCCCCTGCCGCGACACCGCGACTTATGACCGCGCTTGTCACCTATAAGCAATTACGCAACCGCATAGATGAAACGGTGACGATAACTGCGGAAATGGTAAAAGGGTACGAAAACTACAACTCCTTCTATCTTTCTTCTTGGCGAAGCCTTTCCGACTACGTAGGCAAGAAAATCACCCTGCGCGACTTGTACGAACTTGCGCTCGTGTATTCTGCCGATGACGCGGTACAAGCACTCGCGGTAATTGCGTACGGCGACACTTCCCTTTGCATTGCAGCAATGAACGATACGGCGAAAGCCCTCGGTATGACGCACACGGAGTATACAAACACGGTATCGGCGGGAGTTGGCGCGAAAACCACGGGCGCAGACACGGCGAAATTAGCAAGTGCTTTCTATAAAGAAAACGTTCTTTTCGAAATTGCTTCTTCTTCGTCTGCATCTATCACCGTCGGCGCGGACAAAGTAAATATCTACAACAGAAACCTTTTTAACTCTACTTACTACGGCACAGGCTATTATGACGCTGCCGTGTCGGGACTTCTCTACCACTCAAGCGCAGGTTGCCTTGTTTCTGCGAAAGCAGACGGAAATCTTTCTTATATATGCGTTATAATGGGCGCGGACACTTCGGGCAAAGCGACCTATTCCGACGGCACGACGGCGAATGCCTTTACCGTCAGTTCTTCACTTCTTACTTATGGAATAGACGGCTTCGGCTTCGCGGAAGTCTTGTCACCGCTTCGCATATTCGCGGATATTCCCGTAACGCTTTCAAAACAAGCGGACTTCGTTACCGCAGTGCCTCGCGGCAACCTCGTCTCGTTTTTGCCTACTTCAATTGATTTGGCAAACGATATAACCTACGAAGTCCACCTTGACGTAACAACCCTTGAAGCACCTGTGAAACTCGGCGCAAACGTCGGTCACGTTGACGTTATCTATGAGGGCGAAATCCTCGGTAGCGTTGAACTTGTCACCAACGCGGCAATATCGAAAAGCCTCACTCGTGAGTTTGCCGACTTTGTATTGCGAGTTATATCCTACCCCATTACAATAGTTATTATCGTGTTTGCCGTAGTCTTTTTCTTTGGCTATATCCTCTACTCCGCGCAAAAAGAAACCGAAAGAAAACAAAACGGCGACGCAGAAGAACTATAGTAGACGGCGAACGGCGAGTAGCGAGCGGTCGAAAGATGAAGCAAACTGACCTGCTCTGTACCCTAACCGCTAACAGTGAACGGTAGACGCTGAACGGTGAGTAGCGAGCAGTCGAATGTTTGCTCGCGAAATGAATAATGAATAATTGAGAAGCCGAAGTGCCTTTCTCTTATTTTCGCAAAATCCACCCCGTTCAACACGCGCAACATCCCCTCAAAACGACATAACAAAAACCGCAGATTTTCTGCGGTTTTTCTATATAAAAATCATAAAACGCTCTATGGTTTGTGCCGCAGAGCGTTTTATTCGTTATTCCTCTTCCCCTAGCATTATATCCGGTGGAAGTTCTTCATCTACGGGTTCGTTTGCCGCAGTTTTTGTAAAAAGGCGTTCTTCGGGGCAAGGGATAAGTTGCTTATCCTCGTCAACTGCTTTTCTTATCTCGGCTATAATGGCGTCGGCATAGACTTCGTTGCCCTTTACGTTCGGCAATCCGTCTTCTGTAAGCAGTTCTTCTTCTCTACCCTCAAACAGAGGTCGCATGTCGACACAGATAGCGCCGTAATGTTCCGCTATCTGCATTATCGCCTCTGCATCTTCGTCTGACTGACCGTGCTGGATAATGCACACAACGTCGGCAAGCGCGTTATTTTGCTTGACAACCTCTACTATAAGTTCGTATCGGTACGCAAAATCGGTGTTCGCCTCGTCAGAGCCTATGCACAAGTACGCGAGGTGAAGCGGATAAAGTTGCACAAAACTCTTTGCAAACTTGCGCGCATAGTCCAAAACGTCATCGCCGTCCGTTGAGTGTCTGTGAGAACCTTCCGTTCCTATAACGTTTTGCGACCAGTATTTTTTGTATTTTCCTTTAAGTAGTATTCTCCAAGAATCTTCCGAGGGTCTCGCTACGCCCGCGCCGTAAGTTACTTCATCGCCGAGATAAAGCACGTTGACGGATATGGTACGTTCTGCAAGTCTCTGGTAAACCGTATAACTTCTCAATTTTTCAAGGTATTCCTGACGCTCTTTCTCTGCTTTTTCGCGTTCTTCCCTGATTTTTTCAAGTTCTGCATTATAGAGTGCGTCGGAGAGAGCCTGTTGACGCTCGGCTTCAAGTCTCTTTTCGTTTTGGCTAACGGCGAAAATTGATATAATTGAGAGGATAAGTACTATAACTATTGCAATAAGTATAACTTTCTTCAACTCTGTCGCTCCTTATACTTCTTCTGTGAAACTTTCGCCGCAAATATCACGAAGCAAGTTGTCAAGGTCGTCGTTGTCTTCAAAAAATAAGGTGACAGTCTTCTTTTTGCCTTCCGCGGAAATCTTTACGCGTCTGCCGAGGTGCTTTTGCATTCTCGCTTCGAGTTCTTTTACGTAGTCGATAACTACTTCATCGGGCGGAAGCAGTTCAGTTTCTGCCTCTTCTGCCGCCTTCTTGCGCTTTATGAATTTTCTTACTTCATCTTCAAGTGCGCGGACGGAAAGTCCTTTTGATACGGTAAGTTTTGCAAGTGTGATGATGTCTTCTTCGTCACGCAAACCGAGAAGTGTTCTCGCGTGACCTGCGGAAAGGTCTTTTCTCGCTACCATTGCAAGAACTTCATCGGGAAGGTCGAGCAAACGCATTGCATTTGCAATCGCGCTACGGCTCTTGCCTATCTTTGTGGAAAGTTCTTCTTGCGTCATATTGTATTCTTCTGCAAGTGAGCGGTAGGCCTCTGCCTCTTCCAAGGGGTTGAGGTCCTCTCTCTGCACGTTTTCAATAAGTGCGATTTGTGCTGCCTCTTTTTCGTCGCCCTCAATGATTATTGCGGGTATTTCGTCAAGGCCTGCGAGTTTTGACGCTCTCCAACGGCGCTCGCCTGCTACTATCTGGTATCTATCTTCTGCAAGTTCACGAACAAGTATGGGTTGAAGCACGCCGTGCGCCGCAATCGAGTCCGCAAGTTGTGAAAGCGGCTCGTTTTCAAAAGTTTTTCTCGGTTGCCCCTGCTTCGGCTCAATGTGAGCAATTCTCAAAGTTGTTTTTGAATTTTTTGCGGTTTCTTCCGCCATATTTTCACTGAAAAGGTTGTCAAGACCTAATCCAAGACCTCTTTTTGCCATTCTATCTATCCTCTTTTTCGTTGTTTTTCGTTGTTTTTTTTGTGTTGTTTTGCGCTTTTTGGCGCGAAAAGACTAATATTCCGCAATATCCTGCAATATTTTGTCATTTTCGATTCTGTTAATTGTGGTATTTGGTAAATATTACCAATAAACCCGTTTTCTAGCGTGCAGCCGATGCGATTTCACGTTAAACTTGCGTGATTTTCGCATTTTGGCACTTCCCTGCCGCTTTTTGCGCTCTTATAAGTATATGCCGTTGCCCTGCGCTTGATTACGGTTTTGTGTCTTTGTGCCTTTTGTGTCTTTTTTATTGTGTCTTTCTGTCTTTTGCGCGCTTTTATCGCTTTTATTGTCCTTTGCGGTTGTGCTAACCGCATTTTGTGCTATCTTGCAGGTGTTGATACCGCTTTTCGCACAGTTTTGTGCTTTTTTTGCCGTTTTTGCGGTTTGTCACTTCCCTTGCGCTGCTTTTTGCGATAAAATTTGCACAGTTTTGCGCTTATATACGCATCATAAGTTCTTTTGCAACGTCTGCGTATTCAAGAGAACCCTTGGAATAGGGGTCATAATAGCATATAGGCTCGCCGAAACTCGGTGCTTCGGAGAGTTTTACGCTTCTTGATATAGGAGTTTTGAAAAGTTTATCCGAATAATACTTCTTGAGTTCTTCTATAACCTGATTTGTAAGTACAAGACGTCCGTTATACATTGTAAGGAGTATTCCGCTTATTTCAAGTGCGGGATTATAGGACTGACGTACTCTCTTAATGGTCATAATCAACTGTGAAAGACCTTCAAGCGAGAAAAATTCACACTGCATAGGTATTACTACGCCATTTGAAGCCGACAAAGCGTTAATTGTGAGCAATCCGAGTGTGGGAGGACAGTCGATTACAATGTAATCGTACTCGTCTTTGATGTCGGCGAGAAGATTTGCCATGCCTTTTCCCTTTTCGTCCATCTCGTTGAGGTCAAATTCTGCGCCTGCGAGTGCTATCGTAGACGGAATAACGGACAAATTCTTGAATTTTGTCTGCAAAATAGCCTCTTTTATGCCTACTTCACCCACTAAAACATCATATATTGAGTATTTTATGTTCTTTTTTGATATTCCGACGCCACTTGTGGCGTTTCCCTGCGGGTCCATATCTATCAAGAGCACGTTTTTACCCTTTTTGCCCATACAAGCCGCCACGTTAACTGCCGAAGTGGTCTTTCCTACGCCGCCTTTCTGGTTAGCGAAAGAAATTATAGCCATTTTTCTACCTCCGTTTGCAAAATCTTGTGTAAAAGCATCTAAACAAGAGATTTTGCCGCTTTTTATCATTTTTATTTGTTATACGCATCTATTTTATCATAAAATAGCCTTTTTGTCAATGAAAACACTACAAATAAATGTAAACAATCCGTATTTTGAGCGTTTATTTGAGCGTTTATAATGTTTCACGTGAAACAAAATGCCATTAAAAGCCGATTTTTTGAAAAAATGCCTATGCGTCAAATGTTTCACGTGAAACGTTGATGAAATTTGAATGTTTTGCTATTTTGTCGGATTGTTTCACGTGAAACAATTTTGAATGCTTGAAATGCTTTTGAACTGCTTTTGAATGCTTGAAGTGCTTTTGAAATGCTTTGAAATGAATGAAATACACTAAATGTGCGTATAAAAATGTGTTTTTACTTGTTTTTTTGCCCCTATAATGTTCCACGTGAAACGTTTTTTTGAAAAAAGTTGATATTTAGGGCGAAAATTGTGGTTTTTATGTTTCACGTGAAACAATTTGTTTTTTAAACTGCATTTTTTGCGGCATACGCCTCGCAAAATGATTAGGTGCGGTTGTTGCGAGATTGCTTGGACGTAAATACTTATATTACGGTCGTTTTAGCACTTTGCAACGCAAAATGGTCTATATAACGCAGTTTCGTCCTTGTATTTGTCGAAAATGCCTCGTAAAACACACGAAAACGCGCAAAAATGAGCGCGATGGTATACGAAATTGGTTTGCGGCGCGTTCAGATGGCTCGTATTCTTATATATAAGTAGATGCGCGCATAGTATCGACGATGCAGGTAGTATACGGGGGCGTATGTGCGGATTGCAGGCGGTTTGGACGGTTTGGGACGGTTCGGACGGCTTTTGGGCGCTTTTGGGACGGTTCGGGCGGTTCGGGACGGGTTTTTGACGGTTTTGGGGCGGTTTTGGGACGGTTCGGACGGTTCGGGACGGGTTTTTAACGGTTTCTCGGCAGATTATGGAGGTTAGTATTCGGAAGTGCGTATTTTCAGGCGGTTTCCGTGTGTTTTTTGCGTTCTCGGAAGGTTGAAATGATGATTTTCGGCCGTTTTTTGTTGCTTTTGCGGTTGTTTACTTGTTTTTGGGGAGATTTTTGCATTTATAATGAGGGGAAAAGAGAAGTTTTAAGGAAAAGACGGCGTTGCGACGGCGTTAATAAGGCTTTTGCCTTTGCTGCGTTTTTGCGTGATTTGTGTTATTATTATGTTTTGCGCGTTTTTTGGGGTGTATTTATGCGGTATTTTGTGGCTCTTGCAGACGTTGCGCGGTTTTTTAATAACTTTTCGTGGGTGTTGGTTTTTCTGCGGCGTTTTTTTGGCTCTCGTTTTAAATTTTTGCGGTTTCGGCTATATTCTTGATATTTTGAGGGTTTTTCTTGTGTTTAGATGCGCGCGGTAGATTTATCTGTGGATTTTGCCTTGCTTTTGACGGCCTTTTGTGATTTCTTTGCGACGTTCTTCGGTGTGTTATAGGGGAAATGCGGCGACGGTTGTGACTTACCCTTTGTGGTATTGAGAGCGCGGAGGTGTTATGCTCGGCGTTTTGCGCGTTTTTATGTGCGCTTATACGGTATGGTGCAGGGAAGTGCCGTCGTTCCTTTGATTTTCTTGTTTTTTTGCCGTTTTTTCTTGTTTTTTTGCGTGGAACAACCGTTTTTCTTGATAAAATGGTAAAATATAACAATTATGTGAGGCGACAAAATGAACATTGTTAAGAAACTGACAATCGCTTGTGTTTTGAAAGGGGCAAAAGAGCGCACAGACGTTGAAAAATAGGGAATAATGCGAAAGCGAAAGGACCTCAAAAAATGCAAAATAGTTCGGCTCTCTTTGAAAGAATACCTGCGTTTTTTAAATTTAGGGGCAAAACCTATTATTTTGCTTGAAATAGTCTTGAATATAAGAGGGAAGAGTGGTATAATATCAGTAGATATTTTCGTTTTTGGGGGTAATTTGTTGTGACACGTTTGGTTTTTATAAGACACGGAGAAAGTCTCGGCAACGCGCAAAGGCGTTTTCTCGGTCATACTGACTGGGATTTGACCGAAAGAGGCTACAAACAAGCGGAATGTACTGCAAAATACCTCGAAAATATGCATTTTGACGTGATTTATTCCAGCGACCTTATGCGCGCCTACAATACAGTTGTTCCGATAGCGGAAAAATGCGGTATGGATATAATAAAAGAGGTTGGTTTGCGCGAGATTTCGGCAGGGAAGTGGGAAGGAATGGGGTACGACGAGATACAAATAGCCTATCCCGAGGGGCATAAGACCTGGATTGAAGACCTCGGTAATGCAGTTTGTCCCGACGGCGAGAGCGTATTAGACCTTCAGACGCGTGTTAACGCTACGGTAGAGCGTATAGTTGCAGAAAATAAGGGTAAAACCGTCTGCATAGGTACTCACGCAACCCCTGTTCGTACGATGCTTTGTATATGGCAAAAACTCCCCATAACCGAGGCGAAAAATATAAACTGGGTTACCAATGCTTCCGTTACTATCGTTGATTATGACGAAAACGGCGCGCATCTTGTGTCCGCAGGGTACGCCGACCACTTAAAAGACTTGTGTTCCGACGAAATAAAAAACATTTAAAAACCGTTTTTCTCGGTAATTTTCGCTTTTTCGGTGATTGATGCGTTATTTATACGCACTTCAATATGGACGAAAAACGGTAAAATTCTTGTGCGCGGCAGCGCCTTTGTATTGATTTGCGATGTCTGACAATACGGCAAAAATGGATAAAAGAACCCCGAAAAATTTTCACTCTTGATGAAAAAAGTTTGAAGTCAACTGTTAGTGGAGTGGATTTTTTGGGGTTCTTTTTTTCTACCGACAGTAGAATTTGACTACAAATATTGCCAAATGTACATAAAAGTAAGCAAAATTTTCAAAGTTTTCAAAAAGTGCCAAAATGTAAATAAAAGTAGTCAAAAACCCTCGAAAACGGCTTTAAAAGTCACTTTTGGGGGGTGTGCTACCCCCTCAAAAAAATCGAAAATCTTCCTTTTTATTATATAATATATAAATATATATAATTAAACTTTAAGAATAAAATATATAATATAAATCAGTCCGATTTGAGTGTGCGGCGCTCTCCGCAAGAAAAACAAGAAACCGCGCGAAAAATCCAACCGTGAAAATTCATATTTTGCTATTGTAAACAAAACTCAACTACAAAAAATGCAGTTTTTCCGCCCCGAAAAGCCGACGTCTTCAAGATATGGCGAAGAGAATGATGGATAGTGGGCGGAGAGCAGAGGACAGAGGAAAGCAGAGGGCGGTTGACGGGGGAAGGAGGGCAGAAGGCAGAGTAGAGTGG
>JAZOLR010000284.1:0-16918 GCA_045653255.1 Eubacteriales bacterium
CATGAGGTCTTCCGCATCCTGAACGAGATGGTCAGCGGAAAGGAAGAAGGGATTTGTGATAACGCCGTTTTCGTTTCTCTTAACTCTGTCAACGAGGTCAACCTGACGCTCAATGCTCATATTCTTGTGAATAACACCCGCGCCGCCTTCACGAGCCATAGCGATAGCCATCTCGGACTCTGTAACCGTGTCCATTGCCGCACTTATAAGCGGAATGTTGAGTGTGATTTTTTTTGTGAGTTGAGTTTTGAGACTTACGTCTGCTGGAAGCACGTCACTCTTTTGGGGAATGAGGAGCACGTCGTCAAAGGTAAGTCCGTTGTCGATAATTTTCTGTACCATAATTTTTCTCTCCTTGACAGTTTTATGTTACTTGTGTTTATTTTTATATATTATTGAGTTATTTTATCAAAAAAAACACGGATTGTCAACTGTTAAATTGCAGAAATTGCGATATTTTTATTTTTCTGTTGCTTTTTTTTGCAAAGTGTGATATACTACATTGGCAGAAATAAAGAACCAAGACAAAAACAAGGAGCAAATATGATCCATATAGCAATATTGGGGCTCGGCGTTGTAGGTAGCGGAACAGCCGACCTTCTCACGAAAAATAAGGCTCTTATAAAAGAACGCACAGGCGAAGAAATCAACGTAAAGTACGTGCTCGATATAAGAGACTTGCCCGACAGTCCCTACCATGACAAGATAGTTCACGACGTAAATATTATTATAAATGACCCCGAAGTCGCAGTAGTCGTTGAAACAATAGGCGGTTCTCATCCCGCGTATGACTTCTCCCTTATGGCGTTGGAAGCAGGAAAGCACGTCGTAACGTCAAACAAGGAAGTCGTTGCAAACTTCGGTGACACCCTTCTCGCAAAAGCGAAGGAAAACGGTGTAAACTATCTCTTTGAAGCAAGTGTCGGCGGCGGTATCCCCGTTCTTCGTCCTCTTTACACAGACCTCGCTTCAAATAACATAAGCGAAATTGTAGGTATTCTCAACGGAACTACAAACTACATTCTCACAAGAATGAAAAATGGCGGCGTTACCTTTGAAGAAGCACTTTCCGAAGCGCAGAAGAACGGCTACGCAGAAGCCAACCCCACAGCAGACGTTGACGGTATCGACGCTTGCCGCAAAATATGCATACTCGCCGCACTCGCAACGGGAAAACTCATTCCCACGTCCGCAGTACATACGGAAGGCATTAGCGCAATCCGTTCCGAAGACGTAGTAGCGGCAGATAAAATAGGCCATTCCATCAAACTTCTCGGACGTGCTATCATGCCCGAAAACAGTAATAACTTTATTATGGTATGTCCCTATATGATATCTCCCGACCACCCCCTTTCTCACGTTGAAGACGTATTCAATGCAGTATGTGCAACCGGTGACTTCGTCGGTGACGTTATGTTCTACGGCAGAGGCGCAGGTGCTGCTCCCACGGCAAGCGCGGTTTGCGGCGACCTTTTCAATCTCGTTGCAGGTAACTGTCAGTCTGCGGAAAATCTTGCGTGGACGAAAGCAGACGAAACGTTTGTTTCTGACTTCTCGTTCTTCGTAACGAAGAGATATCTTTCATTCAAGAACACCGATACGAATGCCGCAGGCGTTATCTTCGGTGAAGTAAGTTTCATCGAAACCGAAAACGGTGAAATCGCATTTATAACCGATGCAATGAGCGAAAGCGAACTCAACGACAAGATAATGCGTCTTTGCTCGTCTGGCGCTGAACTTTGCGCTCACATTCGCGTTCTTTAATTTTAATATCTAAAAGACCAAACTCGGCTGACAGTGTTTTTACTCTGTCAGCCTTTGTTATTAGCGCGCATAGGTTAATTACGGTCATAAGTGAAATTATAATATCTGTCACTCCCCACACGAAACCAGGCGCAAGCAAAGACCCGAAAAACAAAGAAACACAGAAGAAAAAATAGAACAAATTCGGATTTTTCAAATCCTTTATCAAATATCTTGCACAACTTTCTCCGTAATAAGCCCAACAAATAACCGTAGCAAAAGCAAAAAAGAAAACCGACACCGTTATAATTATCTCTGCCCATTTTCCGAAAACAGACGAAAACGCGCCTATAACAACCCCCATGCCCTCGCCGTATTCGCTCGGCGTGTGCTCGTAACATAAAAGTATAACGAATGCACTAAGAGAGCAGAGAAGTATCGTATCGACAAAAACCTCAAAAATACCGAAAAGTCCCTGCTTCGACGGATGTTTCGCCCCCGACGTCGCGTGAGCCATAGGCGATGTGCCGCACCCTGCCTCGTTTGATATGAGACCGCGAGATATTCCTGCTCTCACACCGCGAGAAAAGAAAAATCCGAGCGCGCCGCCCGATACTCCGTGAAAAGAAAATGCCCCCGAGAAAATCCTTTTCAAAACTTCTCCCATTCCGTCAAATCTTACAATGATAACAAAAATGCAAACAATTATATACAAAACCGTCATTATTGGCACGATTTTTGCCGTAACGTCGGTTATTTTCTTTGCTCCACCCCTTATGGCAAGAAAGGATAGTAAAGCAACGCCCCCACCAACAACAAAGGGAGGAATTTCAAAAGACGAGCGAAAACATTCCGCTATAACGTTTGATTGAATTATACCGCCAAGAAAAAAAGAACACAAAAGGCAAAGTAGAGCAAAAAAGAAAGCACATACCTTTCCTGCCCTGCCGCCTACCCCCGACTTTATGTAATCCATTGCACTTGCGGAGTATCCGCCGTTTTCGTATTTTCGACAGTCGAGCGCGAGTGCTATCTCCGCATAACGCAGTATCATTGCAGCAAGTGCACTTACCCACATCCAGAAAACCGCCCCTGCGCCCCCGACGCATATAGCGAGCGCAACACCTGTGATATTTCCGACGCCGAGAGTGCCTGCAAGAGCCATAGAAAGAGCGCGGAAAGGACTTTCGCCACCGCTTCCGTTTTCCCTTTCTAGCATCTTTTTCGTTAATCTTATCGGGTGTAAAAAATGAAAGAAACGCAACTTCACGCAGAAATATATCCCCGCCCCCAAAAGTAAAAACGGTACTATAATCCCGAATATCCTCTCATTAAAAAAATCAATAATTCCCATAAAACCACCTCGAAAAACTATCTTTGTATGTTGATTATATGAGACGGAAATATTTAAAATTCCATAAGGAGTTAAAGATACACTTGCCAAGACAATTAAAAAATGCACTCGCTTTTTTCGAGTGCATTTTAAATAAACAGTATTTATGTTTTCTATACGGCGAGAGAAATCATTTTCCCTTTATGACACGGCGAGCGATACGCTTTGCGCGTCTTACCGTTCTTTTTGCGGTCAATTTTAACATAAACTGCAAACTTTTATTTACAGATTGTGCGTTTTCACCGCGCAAAATAATCGTAACTTTGGCAACGACGGACGAGCGAAGCACACCTTTTTCCAAAACAAATTGATTATCTCCGCACATAGTGAGTTTGTCGCCTGAAATGCGTATGAGCCTGTGAAGCACGAAATCGCCGTTTTCCCTTTCGTAGAGAAGTATGTCTCCGACTTCTATTTTGTCGGGTGCGCCAAGCATTACGGAATGTACACCCTCGCAAATTGTCGGTCGCATACTTGTACCGCGAGTGAAAAGATTGAACTCGCCGCCGCTTGCGACGACTTCGCGGATAACGGGAACAAGTTCGCGCATCGGTATTTTTTCACGGTTTTCTTTTTGATTATTCAAGGATGTTAGCCTCTTTCAAAGTGGAAATAAAGCCAAAAACGTCCGCACGCGCGGTATCTTCATCAATTTCGAATTTTTCTGTAAGAGCACGCGCAAGCGCATCTTCGTCTGCACCGTTTTGCGCTTTTTCAAAGAGAAAAGCCGCCGTTTCGTTTAACTTTATCATACACTTCATCTGTGTTGCCGTCTGTCCTGTAGGCACGGCATAATAAGTACCTGCTATCTGTTTTACAATGAAAACTCCGTTAAATTTCATTTTGTCTCTCCTTTGTTGATTTTGTCATACGCCACACGAGCGGCGTCTATACTCATATTGCAGTAAATATTGTATTTTTCACATTTTGTAACAAGAATATCGACAAGTCCCAAAAACTGCATCATCGCCAATGGCGAATCAAGTAAAAGTATCTGTCCCATCAGTTGTTTTAACGCTTCGTCGGAACTGATTTTTTCAACCGAATTTTCTTTCGCTCTATGTATAAAACAAAGATTGCGTAAAGGAACGGACGTATTCTTGTTTAATTTTTCTTTTCCGCACCAAGGAGTGCCGTACACAATCGGATTGCCCTCTATGCATCGTATTATAGGCTTGTCACCGTTTACAACAGAAACCTTGTCGCCGAAAAGTTTTACCCAGTATCCTATGTGCGTTGTTTTTCCCGTGCCGCTTTCGGCACAGAATACATATCCGTCGCCGTCAAGTTCAATAGCCGCACCGTGCAAGAGAAAACCGTCAAAGTCAATAACCTTTTCGCACAACTTGCGGTAAAACGCAGTATATTCAAGTATCGGCAGTCGAGTTTCTTCTTCGTTCGCTTCTTTTTTTATTTCTTCTTCCGTGAGGAAAAGGATTATATCGCTTTTTTCGTTTTCGTCGCAGAAATAGTCACGGCACGAATTATGCACGAAGTCGTATCTGTTATGAAATTCAACCACAAGACCTGCTATTCTGCATTTGAACATCGCCTTTTCCTCCGTAAGTCGTTTCATATAATTATACACTAAAGCGTAAAGAAAAGTCAAGTCTGTGCTGAAAAAATGCAGTATTTTGAATATTTTTCGAAAATAGTATAGTTTTGTTAATGTTTTTGTATAGTTTTGTTAATTTATTTTTCCATTACAAAGGTATATAATATAATTGTCAATCTTATTATTGTCAAAAGCAAGTAATATATGAACAACGGAGATTTATTATGAGAGTTGGTATTATCGGACTTGGTGCTATCGCGCCTATGCACGTCAACGCGCTTTTGGATTGCGGACAAAGTATTGTCGCACTCTGCGATATTGAAATTGAAAAGTGCAGAGAGATAAAAGAGCAGTTCTCTTGCGAAAAAGCACTTCAAAACGCAGAGGAATACAGCGATTACAAAGAAATGCTTGACAAAGCAAATCTTGACGCAGTACATATATGCACCCCACACTATCTCCACGCGGAAATGATTTGCGAGGCTCTTTCCCGTGATATAAACGTGCTTTGCGAAAAGCCCTTGGCTATAAGTTTTGCACAGTTTGACGAGATAGAAAAAGCAGTCAAAGCATCAAAAGCAAAACTCGGTATCAGTTTCCAGAACAGATACAACCCCACAGTAATAACGCTTAAAAATTATATAGCCGACAAAAAAGTCACCTGCGGTACTGCAAACCTCGTATGGCGGAGAGATGAAAAATACTACGCATCGGGCGAATGGCGCGGGAAAATGGCTACCGAGGGCGGTGGAGTAATGATAAATCAGGCGATACACTCGCTTGACTTGCTTCAGCATATCTGCGGAATGCCGAAAACGCTTATCGCTCATACGTCAAATAATTCCCTTAAAGGCATCGTTGACGTAGAAGACACCGCATACGGACTTTTCAAGGTGGACGACGAAAAGAACTTCATCATCACGGCAACGAATGCAGCAAAGCATTCCTTTGTCGTTGACATCAAATTCTTTGCGGACGACCACACAGTAGAACTTCTCGGCGACAACCTTATAATAGACGGAAAACAGGTCGACAGAATGGACAACACCCCCGTAATAGGAAAACGCGTATGGGGACTCGGACATCTTCCGCTTGTTGCAGATTTCTATGATTGCGTAATAAACAAAAAAGACTTCCCGATAGATTTCTACGAAGCGAAAAAGGCAATTAGCCTCGTTCTTAAAATGTACGAATCAAACGGAAAAGAAATAAACGTATAAAAGTGAGGAAAAAGAAATGAAAAAGATAGTAATTCTCGGTTGCGAAAACTCCCATGCAAATCTGTTTCTTGATTTCATAAGAGACAACGAAAAGTACAAAGACGTTGAAGTTATCGGCGTGTATAGCCACGAAAAAGAACCGATGGAAAAACTCAACGAAAAATACGGCGTAAAAATGATGTCTTCGTACGACGAAGCAGTAGACGAAGTAGACGGTATCATCGTCGTAGCGCGTCACGGTGACAACCACTACAAGTACGCAGCACCCTATATCAAAAAGGGAATCCCTATGTTCATTGATAAACCTATCACAGTGAACGAAGAAGAAGCAGTTAAGTTTATGAAAGAATGCAGAGAAAACGGCGTTCGCATAACAGGCGGCTCTTGCTGCATCCACGACGTAGACGTTCTTGAACTTCGCCGTGCAATAGAAGAGAACACAAACGGAGAAGTGCTCGGCGGTTTCGTTAGCGCTCCCATCAGTATGGAAAACGACTTCGGCGGATATTTCTTCTACGCGCAACACCTTATCGCTATTATGCAGACTATCTTCGGTCTCCGCCCGAATAGCGTAAAGACGGAAAAACAAGGAAAGCACTTTACGGCTTCTTACCGTTATGACAACTTCGCAGTTACAGCCCTCTATACCGAAGGTTGTTACAAATATCACGCGACAGTCGTTGCTCAAAACGGCATAAGCGCGAAAAATCCCGACATCGTTTATGCAAATCCTTGCTTTGCTGAAGAATTCGACCACTACTACAGTCTCCTTTGCGGAGAAGAGCAGAAGGTCTCCTACCGCGATTTCATATCCGCAGTACATATAATGAACGCGACCTTCCGTGCGCTTGAAAGCGGAAACGAAGAAAAAATAAACTATCCTGAATTTTAATCAAAAAATGAAAGAGGCAAAAATGAAATCATTTGTAAAAGACGAACTCAAAGTAAATATATACGAAACAAGAGACGAAATGGGAAAAGCCGCAGCGTCTGATATAAAAGCGAAAATAATAGAATTGCTCGCAAACAAAGCGGAAATAAATATGATTTTCGCCGCTGCCCCCTCACAGAACGAAGTTCTTTACTCACTTGCAACCGATAAGGAAATCGAGTGGAACAGAGTAAACGCTTACCATATGGACGAGTACATCGGTCTTGATAAAGACGCGCCTCAGGGATTCGGAAACTTCCTTCGTGACCACATCTTCGGTCTTGCCCCCTTCAAGAGCGTGAACTATATCGACGTTACCGCTACCGACCCCGACGCAGAAGCGGCTCGCTATAGCGAATTGCTTGAAAAGAATCCTACCGACATCGTAGTAATGGGAATCGGTGAAAACGGTCACATCGCATTCAACGATCCGCCCGTTGCCGACTTCAAGGATACAAAAAAGGCGAAACCCGTAAAACTTGACGAGATATGCCGTCAGCAGCAGGTAAATGACGGTTGCTTTGCAAAGATAGACGGCGTTCCCACCCACGCAATAACCCTCACAGTTCCCACACTCGTGAGCGCACCTTGGCTCTTCTGCATCGTTCCCGCAAAGACAAAGGCGAACGCAGTATATGAAACAGTGAACGGCACGATAGACGAGCATTGCCCTGCATCTGTTCTCCGTACACAAAAGAATGCTATCCTCTATCTCGATAGCGACTCTTCCGCACTTTTGAAATAATTTCAAAAATACAGCAATGAAGACAAAACTTAAAAGCGACAAAATAATAATAGGCGAAAATCTTTTCGACGGTTATATCTACTTGACCGACGGAAAAATAGACACCGTTACAGAAGAAGACCTGCCGTGTGAAAATTTCTACGACTTCACGGGAAAATACGTGAGCGCGGGCTTCATAGAAATGCACTCCCACGGAGCAGGCGGAAACGACTTCTTGACGGGCAACCCCGACGAAGTCGCGGCGGCGTGTGACTATCACCTCATGCACGGTACGACGAGTATCGTGCCCACCATCTCGGCGGCAGACTTCCCGACAATGAAAAACGCGGTGAAGAATATAAGCGAAGCGAAAAAACGCAACCTCTCACGCGCCAACATTCTCGGTGCACACCTTGAAGGTCCGTACCTCTCCGCAGAGCAATGCGGAGCGCAGCGCCCCGTGTTCATTACACCGCCGAAAAAAGAAGACTATATCCCCCTAGTCGAAGAATACGGTGACAGTATCGTTCGTTGGACCTACGCGCCCGAAAACGATAAAAACGGCGAGTTTTGCCGTTTCGTGACTGCCAACGGAATAAAAGCGTCCGCAGGTCACACAAACGCAAGATACGAACATATAGTAGAAGCCATGGAAAACGGTTGCAACCTTATAACGCACCTTTATTCCTGCACGTCTACCATAACTCGCGACCACGGTTTCCGTCACCTCGGTGTAATAGAATGTGCATACGCATTCGACGATATGTACGTTGAAATTATCGCAGACGGAAAACATCTCCCCCCCGAACTTATAAAACTTATAATAAAACAAAAGGGAAGCGACCGCGTAGCACTCGTTACCGATAGCCTTGAAATTGCAGGCACGGATATAAAAGAGGGTGGAAGAAGCGGCTCACAGTTTATCGTTGAAGACGGAGTTTGCAAACTCTACGACCGTAGCGCGTTTGCAGGCAGTATCGCCTTGGCAGATATACTTATCCGCACGATAGTCTCTTGCGGATATTCAATCCCGAAAGCAGTCGCAATGATGACGAAAGTACCTGCCGAAATCCTCTCGCTCAACAAGGGCAGAATTGAAAAAGGATACGACGCCGATATAGTTGTCTTCGACGAAGGTATCAACGTAAGCGACGTGTTCACCCTCGGCAAAAAAGTAAAATAAAAACTGTCCCACAGAAAAGAGGGACAGTAAAAAACTATTTATACGTGTTTTAACGGGTGCTTGTCTTCCTTTGACGGAGGGTATCCGAAAGCCTTTAGATATTGCTTGTAAAAACCTACGTAACTTTCAAAACCGCATTCGGCGAATACGTCTGTCGGACGTTTTCCTCTGCGTATGAGTTTTTGCGCTTGAAGCAGACGCTTTGTGTTTATGTACTTTTTTGGCGATATCTTCAGTTGTTCTTTGAATATCTTGAAAAAATATGCCTCTGTGATGAAAAGTTCACGGCTTATTTCATCAATACTCTTTATCGTATAAAGATTTTGGTTTATATATTCAAGAGCCTTCGTAAGAACAGGCGAAATCTCCGACGGAAGACTTGATACAGTTTCGTTTGATAGCATAATGTTATAGAATATCTCTCGCAGAAGAGAAGAAAGCACGGATGCGAAATCCTCGTCACCGAGGTTTTCGCGGTAGTAATCCATTCGTCCGAGATTTTCGGCTATAATGCTTTTTTTAGGACAGTTGATTACCTCAATCCCCGCAGGAATGTTGCGCAGAATGTCCCTGCCGACAAAATCCGCATCGAAAGCGATATTTATTCGCGAGTATTCCGCATTTGACTGTAGGTCAATGTAGTGATAAGAACGCGGACGGATGAAAACGAGATCGTTTTTCTTCAAAATATATTTTCTGTCCTCTATAACGTACACCGCATCCCCACGCTCAAAGAACAAAAGTTCGTACGTGTTGTGGGAATGTAGCATGAAAGACTGTCGGTGGTCATACGGATTTTGCATACATCCGTGACTGTAAAAATAGTAAGAGGAACTGTTTGATTTAATATCGGACATAAAATCACCTCACTTGCATTTTAACATATTTTTTTCGTAAAGTCAAAGCAAATTTAAAATAAAAACAAATAAATCGGAGGAATTATGGAAAAGAAACTCAATCTGGCTATAATAGGTCAGGGAAGAAGCGGAAAGGATATCCACGGCGCATACTACCTTTCCGAGCGTAACAAGTACTACAACGTAAAATACGTTGTTGACGCAGACGAGCGCCGCCGCGCAATATCTGAAGCAAGATACGAAGGCTGTATCGCTCTCGCCGATTACCGTGAACTTTTCAAGTATGACGATATCGACGTTGTTGTAAACGCTTCTTATTCCGAGCAGCACTACGAAATAACGAAGGACTTGCTTGAGCACAAATTTAATGTCCTCACGGAAAAGCCCTTCGCGCAGAATCAGTATGAGTGCGGAATGCTTATGAATACCGCAAAGAAAAACGGTGTAACCCTCGCAGTATTCCAGAATACACAACTTGCACCTTTCTATCTTGACGCATTGCGTATAGCAAACGGAGAAGGCAAGATAGGTGAAGTAAAGCAGGTAAGCATTCGCTACAACGGACTTTCTCGCCGTTGGGACTGGCAGACACTCCAGAAAAAGATAGCAGGAAACGCATATAACACAGGCCCTCACCCGATAGCAATGGGACTTGGTTTCCTCGGCTTTAGTAAGGACACGAAGATAGAATTTACAAAACTCGGTCAGGCTCTTACAAGCGGTGACGCAGAAGACTACGTAAAGATTATTCTTACTGCTCCCGGCAAACCCGTTATCGATATCGAAATCAATAACACAGACGCATTCTGCGACTACAACCTCAAACTTCAGGGTACAAGAGGTACGTTCAAGAGCACTCCCGGTTCTTATAAGTGCGTATACCTTCTCGACGAGGAAATGCCCCCCCGTCCCGTTATCGAAGAATTTTTGCAGGACGAAAACGGCAATCCTTTGTACTGCTCTGAAAAACTCGAGCGCCACGAAGAAGAAGGCAAGTACGACGGTACTGCGTTCGACGTTGGTACTGCAGGCATCTACGAAAGCCTCTACAAGACTCTTACCGAAGGCGCTGCCCTCGCAGTAAGTTGCGAAGAAGCCGCAATGGTAATAGGTGTTATCGAAGCCGCTCACGCGCACAATCCTCTCCCTGTTCAATATTGATTGAATTTTTGACAGTTAAATACAACCGTTTTTTCGTAAAACGGTTGTATTTTTTTTATAACTGTGTTAGAATTAACTCACAAATATAAGTTTTATGAGGTCGCTTTATATGAATTTTGAGTTGATGAAAGATTTTATGGACCGACTTACCGCGTGGCGCATACCCGGAAACAGTATCAGCGTACGCATTGACAACAAGGAAGTGTTTTCCTATCAGTCGGGTTATGAAAATTTGGAAAAACAGGTGAAAATGAGCGAAGATAAACTCTTTAATATTTATTCTTGCTCGAAGCCCTTGACGGTTAGCGCCGCATTGCAACTTTATGAAAAGGGTTACTTTCTCCTTGATACACCGCTTTACGACTTTATTCCCGAATACAGAGAAATCTGCGTAAAAGATGAGCACGGCAATATAGAAAAGGCGAAAAATCCTATAACTATGCGCCACCTTTTCACAATGACCGCAGGCTTGAGTTATAACTCCTGCACCTCTGCATTTGAAAAGGCAAGAAAACTCACAGACGGAAAAATGAATACCCTCACCGTTGCGAAATGCGTAGCGGAAGACCCGCTTTCATTCCAACCCGGTGAGCGTTGGCAGTACAGTCTCTGCCACGATATACTCGCCGCCGCAGTAGAAGCAATATCGGGCAAAAAATTCCGTGACTACGTGAAAGAAAACATCTTCGACGTGCTTGGCATGAAAGAGACGTATTACCACAACGAAGAAGTTATAGACCGTGTAGCAGAGCAGTACAAATTTGAAAACTCTGCCGAGACCGACATCGTAAAATTGCAATCTTCGGCGAACGTGACCGAAGGCGGCAGAATAGTAAACGTAGGAAAAAGAGTTTCCCACGTCTACGGAAGCGAGTACGATAGCGGCGGTGCAGGAATTACGACTTCCGTTTCCGACTACTCGAAATTCGTCTCCGCACTTGCAAACGGAGGCATAGGCGAAAACGGCGGACAAATACTATCACGCGGCACGATAGAACTTCTCCGCACAAATCAACTCACAGAAGAACAACGCGTGAACTTCACGTGGCAACAACTCAAAGGCTACGGCTACGGTCTCGGCGTGAGAACTCTTATCGACCGTGCGAAAAGCGGAACGTGCGGCAGTATAGGCGAGTTTGGTTGGGGCGGTGCGGCAGGTGCTACTGTGCTTGTCGACCCTGATTTGCACTTGTCTATGTTCTACGCACACCACATGCTCAATCCCCAAGAAGAGTACTATCAACCCCGACTTCGTAACGTGCTTTATACTTGCCTTGGAAGATAAATTCAGTTAAGGAGAAAAACTATGAATATTTACATAATGACCGATATAGAAGGGATAAGCGGAGTGTATTGCACAGAGCAGGCAGCATCAGAAGGTCCACGTAGCGCGGAAGGAAAGCGCCTTTTCACTCGTGACGTCAACATTTGCGCCGAAGCGTGTAAAAAATACGGAGTGGAAAAAGTCTACGTCCGCGATTGCCACGGATGCAGCAGTTCTCTTATGTGGGAAAATCTTTCCCCTGCCGTTGATTACGCAGTATGCGGTATGACAGGCATAGACAGATTTGTCGGAATTGATGATTGCGACGGCGTAATCTTGCTCGGCTATCACGCAATGGCAGGTACGGCTCATGCCGTGCTTGAACATACAATGTCAGGTGCATCTGTGCAAAACATCTATCTAAACGGCAAAAAAACGGGCGAAATCGGAATAGATGCGGCAATCTGCGCAGAACGCGGAAGACCGGTTATAATGGTTTCGGGCGATGACAAAGCGTGTGCAGAAGCGAAAGAATTTTTGCCTTGGGCAGAAACCGCCGAAGTAAAAAAAGGCGTAACCCGATACGGCGCAGTTTTGCTCCCCCCTCACACATCAAAACAAGTGCTTGAAGAAACAGTAAAGAAAGCACTTGAAAACCTCGCAAACGGCAGAGTTGCCCTCGCCACTGCAGAAGCCCCCGTGACAATGCGTATTGATAAAGTAGAACGCGCAGAAGCCCCCGCAGTAGAGTTGCGCCCCTATATGAAAGTCATTGACAATCGCTCATACGAGGTAACAGGCGACAACGTGACCGAAGCACTCCACCGCTTGCTTTAATAAAAACGAAACGGCAGTTTTTCCAAATGGAAAACTGCCGTTATTTTTATATAAGGAATTCGTCTCCGTCATGCGCTATATTCACGGGATATGGGTAGTCTTTGCTATATTCGTGTAATGCCTTCTCACCTTGTTCACAATGCCAACGGTCACCGATGTAATTGTGCCAACGGTCGCCTATATGAATGAAAATGAGTTTGCCGAATTTTGCGTTTGAAAGCAATTCGCGCGCATCTTCGGGAGAATAGTGCGTAGCCTCACAAAGACAAACGTCAAAAAACTTTTCTTGTGAAATCTTCGGGAAATCCTTGAAATCAGAGCGCAAATCTCCCGTGTGAAGAACTGTTTTTTCTTCTTTTTTGAAATATAGAACGTAAGCGAAACTGCAAGGGTCTCCCTCAAGACGTCCGCGAGTGCGAAGATGCTCTGTGCGTATTGCCGTAACGGTCAAGTTTTCATCGTCATAAATTAAGCCGTCGTCAACAGTTTTATATTGCAGAATTTCATCGTCTGCATTCTCGTGCAAAATGGAAAACCAATTGCGAAATGCCGAAATCGCTCTTTCTTCGGGGAAATATATAGTGAATGGGAAATTTCTTCCTTCGGGGTATTTGATAACTTGTTTGGATAACCCCGAAAGACCGCCTGCGTGGTCATCATGCAAATGCGTTATAAACACCGCGCGCACGTCGCGGCAGAAAAGTCCCTTTCTTCTCAAAAGTGCCTCAACGGGCGCACCCGCATCAACAAGGTACAAAACACCGTTTGTCTCATACGCAGTAGAAGAGTTAAATCGCGAATGCGTGGAATTTCCGTGACTTGTTCCAAGTGTGTATATTCTCATAATCTTATACCGTACCTTTTTGCTTTATGCCGTAATTATACAACAATCGAATTGAAAATTCAATATATCGCGGTAATTTTTATACGAAAGCGGAACTGTAAAAATTTTCGGCGAAGTTTTAAAATTGCTTTGCGACGGATTTTCGCTTCGCAGAAATGCACTCCCTCGCTTCTTTGCAGAAAGGGAAATAAGAATCAGAAATAAGAAAACGACAACCTTTACCGAAACTGTGTTGTTGTCGCTTTTCTTTTTTACGTTAGAATATAAAAATCTCTTGTGCAAGCGATTGAAAACACTTGCGCGAAATTTGCTAAAAACAAGTCATTCTGCTTTAATCACTATACCAAGTCCATATCTTCCGCTTGTGCGGGAGAAAATGGAAAGTCCTTTTTCGTCATTCATTGCAAACGTTACTGTGAAACTTTTTTTGTTTTTAAGTTCTTTTAGTACGTCTGACGGAATTATAACGTCACAGAAAGTTCCGTACGTGCCTGCTTCTTCGAGAAGAAGGTCTGTCGGTTGGTAATGGTGCGAAAGCGCACCGCGCGAGTCGGCAGGATCGTCGGGAAGATATATCTTTTCAATAATCTTTCCGTCTATTGCAACTTCAAGTGTACCGTCCCATTTTGTTTTGTCGGTTTGCGAAAAGGAGTTGGTATTTGCTCCGGGGTCGCAACGGTAGCCGAGCATAAACGCAAGGTCGTTTTTCTGTTCTTTTTCCCTCTTTCCGTAGTCGTGAGACATAGCCTGACGTGTCGATGCTTCAAAGATAATACGGAGTTTGTCGACTTTTTCAATTTCGGGTATATCTGCCGTTTATATTTCAACGGAAAATTCGCCGCTACCAAGTCCGCTCACCTTTCCCATAGCGGTGGGGACGGTATTTTCAAAGTTTGACTTGAGGGCGGAAGGCTCAATAACAAGTGCGGATTTTTCGCCCTTTACGTCAAAGAGGATTCCGTTCTGCATAATTTTTTCGTCACCGTCAAAAAGTGCAAACGAAAGGAGTGCGACACCGTCGTGCTTTGGCACAACGAATTTGATCTCGCCTGCGGGAAACGTGCCGTAGTCAGACCAATACACGCTCATTTCACCCTTGTCGGCTACAAATTCGCCGTCTATTGAGTCAAGGCAAGTGAGTTTCCAATCCGCGCGCAATTCTTTTTTGTGGCGTAAGTCGGTAAAACTTGAGCCAAAAAGCGGTACTGTTATCTCTTCGCCTATATTTACTGTCGTCATAGGTGCAAAATCGCATCCGAGGTAGTCTTGGCTATGCAGGTCATTTATTGTCATACCGTAGACGTCATATCCGAAATCCTTTTCGCTGTTATCTATCTTGTAATAGCCGTTAAACTCGTTCACTACGTCGTGAAATTCGGTAAATACGAAGCCGCATAGTTTGTCGTGAAGCCTGAACTCATTCATCATATACTTATATTGCCAAGAAATATCGCTATCTCCTGCGTTGCCCTTGACACCCCAGACGTTTCCGCATTCGCTATTCATACAGGGAACGTCTTCCATAGTATATCCGTGGATATAGTTTTCGCTTGAGCCGACGTATGCATTTCTGCAGAAGTCATCCAAGTGCTCTTTCAAACGTTTGTATCCGTTCAAGTAAAAGTGCCACGTGTTCACGTCGGTTTTCGTGTGATCTCTTCGGCAAGGCGAATTGTCCTCTACAAGTCTTGTGGGATCTAATTTCTTTGCTTTTTCCCAGCACTTGACAACCCAATCCGCAGTTTCCTTTTTGTAGTCCTTTGTCTTAGTGCCGTCTTCGTTTTCACTTTCGTGCAAGAGCCCCCAACTTTCGTTGAATACCACCCAATAGAAAACAGACGGATTGTTGCGATCACGCAATATCTGCTCTTCCATCTCAAGTTCATACTGTCGCTTTGTTTCTTCTATAGGATCGCCCCAAAAGCAAGGTATATCCTCCATTATGAGCAAACCGAGTTTGTCGGCATAATAGAGTTTCAACGGTTCTTCTGCCTTTATGTGCACTCTCGCCATATTGATGCCGATGTTTTTCAGACGCTTTATCTCCTCGCGGCATTCATCGTCTGACGGCAAGGTGAAAAATCCCTGCGGATTAAAACTTTGGTCGAGTACACCGTTTATATAGTAGGGTTTTCCGTTCAACGTGACGTAATTACGTTGATTTGCGCCAAATTTGCCTGTTCCTATCTCGCGTATTCCAAAATACGTGGAAACAACGTCTTCTCCAAGCGCAAGCGCACCCTCGTAGAGATGAGGTGTTTCGGGTGTCCAGAGTTTCGGCTCGGTTATTTTCAATTCTATGAGAGCCTTGCCGTCCTTCACTTCTGCCGATGCAATATTTTCGCCAAAGGCGGCGATAATCTTTTCGCCGTTTTCTGCACCTATACAGTCGATTTCATAGGTAACCCTGCCGTCAATTTTTGTCTTGACGAAAAAACTGTTTATATACGCCTTCGGTCTGCCTTCAAGCCATACGGTCTGCCAGATTCCTCTTGCATTGCCGTAAGCCTGCTTGCCATAGGTTTGTGTAGCCTCGTCGCCTGCGTCGGTGGCATCTACTTCAATTACGTTTTCGCCATTGCGATTCCATACGTCAGTAACGTCAAATTCAAATCCTATATATCCGCCCTTGTGTGTACCGACTGCTTTTCCGTTAACTCTTACCTCGCAGAAATAGTCAAGTGCACCGAAAACAAGCCACACGCATTCGGACTTCGGTGACCATTTTACTGCCCGTCTGTAGTAGCCTATACCGTCTGTCTCCTCTGTAATGCCTGAAAGAGGCGAGCCCCAAGGGAACGGAACTTCTATCTTTTCTTTATATGTTTTTTCGTTGAGTGAAAAATCCCAAGTACCGTTCAAGTTAAGCCACTCTTGTCTTTTTTTGTTCGGTATCGGAAACGTCTTTTTGTTGCTATTAACGTAATTTTCCATATTGTTATAATACTCTCTGTTTTTTAATTTCTAAATGGACTATCAATTTTCTAACAGTATTTTCCTTGCGCTATATGACCTTTGTGCGTAGAGCAACTGTCACCAAAAATCATAAAACGGTTTATCTTAATATTTATCGTATTTTTCTGTTATTTGTTTTTATGCAGGTATTCTAGCGCATAGTAATGTTAGCAGTCCTGCTCCTTTCCAAAATCGTCAAAGCGTTCGCGTGTATCTTGTCCTTACGGTCTGTATGGGCTTCCTACGTTTCG
>JAZOLR010000285.1:0-3205 GCA_045653255.1 Eubacteriales bacterium
ATGCCTAAAGAGGGTGTTGAGGCTCTTGTTGAGTTCATGAAGAAGTTCGCTGAAGAAAATCCCAAAAACGACTGATTTCAAAATTCTTTTGACTAATCATAATTAAGAAGGTAATAAAAATGAAATCCATAAAGTTAATGAACAAGATAGCCGCTGTCGGCACAGACGTGTTTGACCGCAGCGTATACACAGTAGCGGAAGATATTGAAAATCCCGATGCGATAATGGTACGTTCCGCTTCCCTTCACGAAATAGAATTCCCTGCAAGCCTTGAGGCTATTGCCCGTTGCGGCGCGGGTGTTAACAACATCCCTACCGACAAGTGTGCAGAACAAGGTATCGTTGTTTTTAACACTCCCGGTGCTAACGCAAACGGAGTAAAAGAACTCGCAGTAGCGGCTCTCATTCTCGCTTCACGTGATATAAGCGGCGGTATTGAATGGGTTAAGACTCTTGCAGGTACTTCCGACATTGCGAAGACTGTTGAAAAGGGAAAGGCTGCATTCGTAGGTAACGAACTCGCAGGCAAGACACTCGGTGTTGTAGGTCTTGGCGCTATAGGATGCAGAGTAGCAAACACCGCGCTCGACCTCGGTATGAAGGTCTGCGGTTTTGACCCCTATCTCACTGTTAACGCGGCTTGGAGTCTTTCAAGTTCTATAATCAAGGCAACTTCTTACGATGAACTCTTCAAGACTTGCGACTACATAACTCTTCACGTTCCTGCAACTGCAGAAACAAAGAACCTCATAAGCGAAAAGTCGCTTTCTCTTATGAAAGACGGTGTGAGAATCATTAACCTCTCCCGCGCCGACCTCGTAAACGCAGACGACATCAAGGCGGCAATTGAGGCAGGCAAGGTTGCTTCCTACGTAACAGACTTCCCCACCGAAGCAACTGTTGGCGTTGACAAGATAGTTAACATTCCTCACCTTGGCGCGTCCACCTATGAATCTGAAGACAACTGCGCTATCATGGCGGCTCATCAACTTGACGAATTCCTCACAAACGGAAACATCAAGAACAGTGTAAACTATCCTTCCGTTTCCATTCCTCACAGTGCGGCGGCAAGAGTATGTATCATGCACAAGAACGTTCCTAACGTACTCAACAGTATCACGAACGTAATTTCGGCAGAAGGTCTCAACATTGAAAATCTTTCAAACGGTTCAAAGGGCGACTACGCGTACACGATAGTTGAACTGTCTTCCGCTCCTTCTGCAAAATCTCTTGATGCATTCCGCTCAATTGACAGCGTTATAAAGGTCAAGGCTTTTGCATAAATTGAAGCAAAAGAAAAGCCTTTAATTGCATATTTTGATACAACCCCTTAAAGAAGTCTTAAAAAAGGCAAATTTTTAACGACTACTTTGAGGGGTATATCTTTTTATGATTGTTGCCATTTTCAATCACTAAATGATACTAACCGCTCATTATTTGGGTTTCATATTGACAAAATACAAAAAAAACAATACAATGAATTGTATTTTTGTAAGTGTACAAAGGCTAAATTCTATTTTTCTTTTTTTATTAGTTTTTTGTCACTATTATGTCATTTTATCTTTGGAGGAGATTTTATTATGAAGAAATTATCTTTATTTCTTTTGTGCCTTATCCTCGTAATCGGTACACTCGGTGCCGTTGCGACGAGTGCAGAAGAAACAGGAGCAGACGGCCTCGTTGAATTCGTAGGCTACTCTGCAAGAATCAATGAATTCAACGGTATAAGAGCAGAGTACACTCTCAATACAACCGCTCTTGCAGAGTTGGAAGAAACCTACAATATACAGATAGGAATTCTTATGAATCCGGGCGTTGCCGATGATGACTACGCGACAGAAATGGTCATTGGCTCAACAAATGTGGATAAAACCTTTTATTCTACCGCTGACGGATACGTAGGTTCATACTACGACAAGGACGAAAATGACGGCAAGATTGAATTCGTATATACTATCAAATTCGAAAACCCCGTTGAAGGTTCTACTCTTGAACAGGATTATCTCCGCGAGGTGTCCTACCGTGCTTATATCAGCCTCACTCCCAAGGCAGGCGGAGACACGCAGATTACGTATATAGACAATGCATCCGACAAATTCGGTTACGCTGTTTCTATGTCCGAACTTGCAAAGGCACTTGTAGCAACTGAAGATCAGTGCTATCCTATGCTTCAGCGTGTTGTTGACGACTCTCTTTCCGATGCGGTTACTATCAACGGCATTACCATTGATAAGTATTCCGTGATTGTAGACGAACTCTACGACATCTATGCGGCAAGAGCGATCAGCGCTTCAGTAAAAGAGGCTACCGGTTATGCGCTCCCCGTTATAAATGGAGACGCTAATTATAACGATGCTTACATACACGTTGTTACCAATGCAGAAAATGACAATAAATATGCATATGAAGTAGTTGTTGAAGGCGGTGTTATCGAAGTTGTAGCAAACAATATTATTTCCGCAGCGGAAGCAATTGAATTTGCCAAGGCTGATGAAATAGTTGTTGAATCCGCAGAAGGCACTATCTACGATTATGATTATGACAAACTTTACGTCAAGTATGACCTTATCTATCAGGCGGACTTCTTTGATGCAAAGGCATCTATGGGTAGTTACCTCGGTAGCGATACGTGGGATGCGGATTATTTTAAGACAACAGAAGCAGCCGGCAACAGATTTATGATGGGTAGCACCCCAGCAACCCGTGCGTATTATAATGACTTTGTAACAAACGCAAATCTTGCAGGTCCTTACGGCGGCACTATGCCTATCCTCACACCTTGGACTTCTACAAAAGAAGGTGTGACCGAGTGGGAAATGAATCAGTCACAATATATGTGGACAAACGGTCAGTATGGTAAGCAGACCTTTACGTCTAAGTGGCAGGACGGTTTCGTTGAAATGGGTTATCAGACCACATTCCACTTTGATTATATGACATCTAAATTCGAAGCAAGATTGAGTGATGACGGTGAAAGAATTGAGGGTGGTAAGTACACCATTCAGACGGTTATGGCTCTTGGTAAGTCTGAATATAAAGATGAAACAGGTGCAACCAAAAATGGCGGAAGTGGTTAGAGCGGCACAGTCTTTATGTTAGTATGCACCGTCTCAATATTAATGCATCCGGCACTAATTATGATTACAAGGGTATAAAGTTTAGCAGCAACAACAGGATGCCGGCAGATAATATTACTGACCGTTCT
>JAZOLR010000286.1:0-3424 GCA_045653255.1 Eubacteriales bacterium
GTAACGACAACCACCGCCGCTCCCACAACAACGACTTCGCCGTCAAGCGAAACGGACACACCTAAAACGTTGCCGTCGTTCGTTTCTCCTGCCGAGGGGGTTATTGCAAAAGAACACGACCTTTCCGTACTCGTATACTCTGCAACTATGAACGATTTGCGCGTGCATTGCGGTATTGACATTTCTACCGAGGCGGGCGCTGACGTACTTGCCGCGGCGGACGGCGAAGTTAGCGCAATTTATAACGACCCTATGATGGGATACTCAATTGAACTGACACACGACGGCGGCGCGGTTTCGGTTTATAAAAACCTTGCTCAAAATCACGCGGAAGGAATTTCCGAGGGGGTTAAAGTAAAAAGCGGTCAGGTAATTTCATACGTCGGGGATAGCGCAATGATAGAATCCGCCGACGAGCCTCATCTTCACTATGAACTCAAAGTAAACGGCGTAAACGTAAATCCTATGGACTATATCTCGGAAGATAGCAAACTCGCTTCACTTACAGAGAGCGACGTATACGAGGACTGAAATAAAGCATAACCACAAGCATAAAGAGAGAGGACAATTTCGGTTTAATCAACCGTTTTGTCTTCTCTTTTTTACAATTTCAACTTAGACACTTTTCAAAGTGTTTTATCAAATATATTTATGACGTTTTTCCCTTTCTTTGTTGCCAATGCTGCAAATGTTGCTGCACCGCCAAAAGAATGCTTAACATAAGTCAACACAATATCAGATTTCTCTATCATCCAATTGTTACGTTTTGTTATTGCATATCTGGGAGGTGTTTTTTCAATGCCATCAGGCAATAGTGTTATTATTGGATTTAAAACGGAACAATTATCTTCTTTCGGCATATAGGCAATAACTACGGCGTAGATTATATTCGGGTAGATAATTTGCAATTCCCTCAACGCTCTTAACACCATACTGTCAAAATTTCCGTGATTTCCTACATAAAAGTTACCTGCATTATTATTTTCTATAAAATCTTTTATTGTTTTTTTAATCAGTTCATATATACTTGAAGGCGCGTCTCTATGGCCAAAAAACGTTACTGTCAAAATTTTCACCTCTTTTTTTTCAAAATATTTAGCGTGTATCCTATTAGGATATTTGAGTTATTTTATCATATCCCATTAGGATATACAATAACATTGGGCAAAATTTTTCTGAATTTAAAAAAATGAGGTGCATTATGTCAATAGATTATTCCGTTATAGGAAAAAGAATACGCAAGTTACGAACAGAAAAGAAATGGACACAGGCTATACTCGCAGAAATGTCGGGAGTGGAGCCGTCTAATATTTCTCACATTGAACGCGCGGCTACAAAACTAAGTCTCCCTACGCTCATCGCAATTGCAAATGCGTTAGGCGCTTCGCTTGACGAGATTGTATACGGAAATCTTGTGAAAAGTTCACACGTATCTGTTGATATAATTAACTCGCTCATTTCCGATTGCTCGGCGGATGAACTTAAGGCGTTGGCAGAGGTAATTAAAACCACGAAAACTGTTCTTCGAGGCAAATGAATTTAACCGAGGTATCTTTTTCATCAAGATATCTCGGTTTTTTTGATGTTAATATTGAATTTTAAACTGATTTTGTGGTACAATAAGTTATATTTTATTTTTGAGGTAATTTTATGAACAGAGCGAGTGGCGTTCTTTTGCATATTTCTTCGCTTTTCGGTGATTTCTCGGTTGGCTCTTTCGGCGATGAGGCGAGGGCTTTCGTCGATTTTCTTTCCGAATGCGGATTTAGTTATTGGCAGGTACTTCCCTTTTGTATGATAGACGAGAGCAATTCTCCCTACAAGTCCTACTCGGCTTTCGGGGGCAATCCTTACTTTATTGACCTTCCTACCCTTTATAAGAAGGGGCTTTTGACACTTGAGGAATTAGAAAGCGCAAGGCAGAACACTCCCTATCTTTGCGAATTTGAACGACTTGCAAAAGAGAGACTTCCCCTTCTTCGACGCGCGGCGAAGAGACTTTCGCCCGATGAAAAGAAGAAAGTAACGAGTTTCGTAGAGGCGAGAAAACCGCTTTTTGATGCGGCGCAATTTCTTTCTTTGAAAGAGGCAAACGGCGGCAAGGTATGGCACGAATGGGAAAATAGCACCCCCGACAAAGAGGAGTTGTTTTTCTGGCAGTTTATACAGTATGAATTTTTTACCGAATGGGCAGATATAAAGGACTATGCAAACAAGCGCGGTATAAAGATAATAGGCGATATACCGATATACGTATCGCTTGACAGTTGCGACGTTTGGGCAAACCGCGACCAATTTTTGCTTGACGAAAAGGGTTATCCTTTGAGCGTTGCGGGAGTGCCGCCCGACTATTTCTCCGAAGACGGTCAGATGTGGGGTAATCCTCTCTACAACTGGCGCGAGATGAAAAAAGACGGATATGCTTGGTGGTGCGAAAGAATTTCGTATATGCTTACGCTTTTTGACGGTGTGAGAATCGACCATTTCCGCGGTCTTGAATCCTATTGGTCTATTCCTGCCGATGCGGAGACGGCGAAAGAGGGTAAATGGGTAAAAGGGCCTTCGCGCGATTTCGTTAACAAGATAAAAGAGGTAGCGAAAGAAAAACTTATTATTGCAGAGGACCTCGGAGATATTACTTCGGCGGTTGACTCGCTTTTGAAGTACAGTAAATTCCCAGGTATGAGAGTTTTCCAATTCGGATTTCTCGGTGATAGAGAATCTTCGCACTTACCTCATAATTACGGACGCAACTGCGTCGCTTACACGGGTACTCACGATAATAATACGATGCTCGGTTATATGTGGGAATGCGACGACAACACGCGCAAAGAGATATGCGACTACGTAGGCGGCAACACGCAGGACCTGAACTACACCTGCGAAAGAATACTCAGGACTGTACTTGCAACCCATGCGGACACGGTAATTTTCCCAATACAAGATATTTTCGTTTTCGGCGCGGACACGCGAATGAATACCCCGGGCACAGTAGGAAACAACTGGCAATACCGCATAACGAAAGAGCAACTTCTCGCGGTAGATATGGGAAAATTCAAGTATCTTAACTGTTTGTACGGCAGAATATAAAAGGGTGTGTTTATATTAAACATTACCTCATATACAAAAAAGACTTTCTCAAACTCACATTCGAGAAAGTCTTTTTTCTTTTACAGTTTTAAACTTGCTTGCAGTGTCACAAAAAGGCGAAAGCCCTCATTTATTTTGATTTTTTGGATTCGATTATATCACCGAAACTTGACATCAGGCTCGCTATAATTCCAAGCAATGCACCGAAAAGAAGAGAGTGTGTGGGCGCGTCCTGACCTATAATAACCGCAATAACTCCCGTGATAACTGCGGAAAACGGCATAAACACGGCAACAACCGTCGCAGAGACGTATTTCATCGCGCTTGTGCGGAG
>JAZOLR010000287.1:0-12049 GCA_045653255.1 Eubacteriales bacterium
GCTGTCGTATTTTAGCAAAACTGCAAATAATTGTTTACATCTTCGTTCTAAAAAGGCGCAACGAGTTCATCATTGCGCCTTTTTTAGTTTTATAAAAACTCGCGTATGTCGACAGCAAGTTTTTCTTCGAGGTTTATAAGACGTTTTGTTATATCTTTTGAAACGTCGTCTGCCGCTTCATACTGATTGAGATATTTGTTTAACGATTTTACACCCATATTGCAACCGTCGGTCATCAAGTCGGCTATTGTGCGGTCAGATTCATGCATAGCGAGTTTTACGTTTGTCTTTATCCAAGACATTCCCGTTGCTATCGGATTTGGATTTTTGCCGTCATCGTGGTATTTGTTTAGCAATTCTTCTATCTCTTCTCCGAGTTTGTTGTGCTCTTGTTTGCATTTTGTCAACTTATCCTTCAAATCCGAAGACTTTACGTAATCTATTACGTCATCTATGGACTTTGTGCCCATTTTTACACCTGCGTCACACTCACGCAGTAATTTCACAGTATCGTTTTCAATCATAAAAAACTCCTTTTTTATGATAGTATTTGCGTTTTTTTACACAATATTAGCAAAAAAACGAAAAACAAGTGCAAAAACTTTTTAAAAAGTGCTTGACAAACGATAATTTTGTGTTATAATATACAGGTACGAAAGAAAACGTATTGCGGCGTCGCCAAGCGGTAAGGCACCAGACTCTGACTCTGGCATTACCTAGGTTCGAATCCTAGCGCCGCAGCCAAAAAAGAACAGACCACCTTGTGTGGTCTGTTCTTTTTTCTTTTTGGCTGTGGCGCTTCGGCTTCGACCTTGCCCCTCAAGGCTCTGCCTTGAGGGTTAGGTTCGTATTTGCTGCGCAGAGCGACGTCCGCTCGCGAGACGGCGGCAAGCAGCAAAAATCTTCGCCGTAGGCGAATACCCTTGCGCCACTCAAGTTCGTGTCACCTTGAGTGGTCTGTTCTTTTTGTTTTGGCTTCGGCGTTGCGGATTCGACCTTCTCCTTTCCGCTTCACGAAAAGGTTAGGTTCGCATTCTCCGCGCAGAGCGCGTCGAGTTTGCCCGTAAGCGTCAAGCGTGAGAATCCTCGCCGTAGGCGAGTACCCTAGTGCCTGCCGTGATTTCCCGCAAAACCTTGCAATCTTCACGATTTTATGCTATACTAATCCCAGAAAGGCGGTGGGGTTATGAAGAAGCAGACACTGACAAAGCAAGATGTTCAAAAAGAATTGCTTACAAAGTTGAAGAAGCGAAAAGGCATAGCAATCTTTTTAACCGCCATCGTAATTATTGGTATAATTCTTTACCCCATACACCTTATAAACTATTTGAACGGTACACCTTTTGATTATACAGGCGGATTTAGATCTCCCGACATTACACCAACGGTAGCGATATTTGTTATCCCTCTCCTGATAATATTTTTTGTAATTGCCGTTTTTTACTTGTATTACATTGATTTATACAAAATCAAAAAGGGAAAATTTGAATTTATAGAAGACAGGCTTTGTCAAAAAGACAAAGAATGGCGACATTATTACAAGAACTCACAAAAAGAAAATTCACTATACTTTCGTTGCGGCAGAGTGGTGGTTGAAGATGATGTTTATTCATATTCCAATATAGGAGACAAGTTTTACATTATAATCTTGAAATCAAAATCAAAAACCAAACCACAATTGGCATATCATACGAAATACTATGAAATAAATGATAATTAACGGTCGTCATCTAAAACGGTCGCCAAACACAAAAAGAAAACCACCCACTCGGGTGGTTTTCTTTTTGTTTTGGCTTCGGCGTTGCGGATTCGACCTTCTCCTTTTCGCTTCGCGGAAAGGTTAGGTTCGCATTCTCCGCGCAGAGCGCGTCGAGTTCGCTCGTAAGCGTCAAGCGTGAGAATCACGGAGCAAAGCGAAGTTACCCTAATGCCCAAAACGGACAGTCGAGGACGCCTGTCCCTACAATTGAGTTGAGTATGCGAATCCCTGCCCGCAATTTCTCGCAAACGCCGGCTTTATCTTTGCAAAAACTTATACACAACATCACTCGCAAAATACAATTTTTTCGGGCGATTTGTTTATTGACAGTTTCATTTCGGTATGATATACTTAAAACAGAATTAAAAAAGGAGAAAATCCGATATGAACGCAGAAAAATCCGCAGAAAAAAGCGGTATGGAATCGCAAAGACAGTTATATAAAATAGGCAGAGGTCCGTCAAGTTCTCACACGATGGGGCCTGAAAAGGCGGTAAAACTTTTCCGCGAGAAAAACCGTGCGGCAGAGAGTTTCAAGGCGGTGCTTTTCGGTTCGCTTGCCGATACGGGAAAGGGGCACGGCACGGATACGGTAATTGAAAAGACTTTTTCGCCTTATCCTTGCGAGATAGTTTTCAACTTTGAAGAAAGAGACCTCCCTCACCCCAACACAATGGATTTGTACGCGTACAAAAACGGTGTTGAAGTAGACCGTCTGCGTGTAATGAGCGTTGGCGGCGGACGAATCAAGTTCGAGGGAACAGAACTCGGCGAAGAAGAAAAAATATATCCTCTCACCACTTTCCGTCAGATTGCCGACTACTGCAATGAAAAGGGCATACGCCTCTGGCAATACGCGGAAGAAATCGAGGGCGACGGATTTTTTGAATATATGTGCGACATCTGGGCGCATATGAAAGCGGCAGTTGAACGCGGTCTTGCCGACGAGGGAATTCTACCGGGCGGACTTAACGTAGCGAAAAAGGCGAAAAACCTCTTCCGCGACAATATGACAACGAGAAACATCATAATACGCGATGACAGACTTGTCAGCGCATACGCTTATGCGGTGAGTGAGCAGAATGCGGCAGGCGAGATCATTGTAACTGCGCCTACTTGCGGTGCGGCAGGGGTTTTGCCCGCGGTGCTTTACCACTATTACCGCGACTACGGACATTCCGACACCGACATAGTACACGCACTCGAAACGGCGGGTATTATAGGAAACATAATCAAGACTAACGCATCTATTTCAGGCGCGGAATGCGGTTGTCAAGCGGAGATAGGAAGCGCGTGCTCAATGGCATCTGCGGCACTCTGCGAATTGAACAATTATAGCACCGATGCGATTGAATACGCATCCGAAATCTCAATTGAGCATCACCTCGGCTTGACTTGTGACCCTATATGCGGTCTTGTGCAGATTCCCTGTATTGAGCGTAATGCAATGGCGGCAATGCGCGCAATGAACAACGTAAGTATTGCAGACTGTCTCTATGATACGAGAAAGATAACTTTCGATAACGTAATTCAAACGATGATGGAAACAGGTCGCGACCTCGCGCGTGAATACAGAGAAACCTCTGAAGGCGGTCTTGCGACGATAAAATTGCAATAAGTCTGCAAAACCTATAGAAAACGGCTATCTCAATTTTCTTTGAGACAGCCGTTTTTTAATATTATTACATTTTTGTTGAATTGTCGAAGTTACTAAATAATTTAGATGCTATTTCTGACAATTTCTCTGCGTTTGCCTTTTCTACGCAACGGTCGTAGGTGTACATACCGTTTGTCTCGTCTTCTACGTCGGAAAGTTGCGTATAAATATCGGCGCAAAGTCCGTTTTCTATTGCGGGGATTATCTCGTTTTCGTAAAGCGAGGCAACCGCTTCGTGAAATTCTTCGCTACTGTCAAACTTTCCGTAGCCGTAAGTATTCGTCTTGTTGAACGAGTGGTCAGGGAGTTTGTAGGAGTAGCCGCCGAATTCCGAGAGGACTATCGGTTTTTCACTCTTTTTGAGTTTTACCTTTTTGAAATAGATATGCAGACTTTCTACGTCGCTGTACTTCGGCTTAAACCAACCCGATGCGGTGTCGATAAATCGGGATTTGTCGAGTGAGGAAAGTATTTCGTATGCGTTATCCGTGCCGAATTGTCCCCACCCCTCATTGAATATTGTCCAATAGCATATAGAGGGGTGATTGTAAAGCAGGGCAACCGTATCTTTCATCTCTCGCAAAAACTGCTCTTGCGCTTTTTCTTTCGGGTTTGCCTTTTTTCCTATCGGGAATTTTTTCGTAAGCACGGTGGGAAGCGCTGTATCTCGCATAAACGAATAGTTTCCGTTGTTGACCATATCCTGAAAAACTATCATACCGAGTTTGTCGCAGTAGTAATAAAACAACTGCGGCTCGATTTTTATATGCTTGCGGAGTGTGTTGAATCCCATACGCTTCGCGTAGTCTATGTCTTTTTTATACATTTCGGGGGTTGCGGGGGTGTAAGCGCCGTCGCTATAATATCCTTGGTCGAGAAGTCCGTGGAAATAGTAGGGTTTTCCGTTGAGGCAGAGACGCGGTGTGCCGTTTACCTCTTTTGTTTCAAGTGTGCGGAGCGCAAAGTAGGAGTCGACTTTATCTTCTCCAGAAGTGATAGAAAATTCGTAGAGATACGGATTTTCGGGCGACCACAAAACAGGGTCGGGGATTTCTATTTTTACTTTATTTTCTTTTGTATCCGCTTTTATTTCTCCGTTTGGCGTTTTCACCGTAACGGTAGCAGAAGAAACACCGTACACGCCTATCTCAACTTGGGATAGCGAAACGTCGGTCTTTATGCCTTTTATATAGTTTTCGGCAACGCTTTCAATCCACACAGTCTGCCATATTCCCGAAGTGGGGGTATACCACATACCGCCGCGGTCGCGTCTCTGTTTTCCGTATGGGTAAATATCCGAAAGAGTGTCGGAAACTTTCAGCGAAAGCGTATTTTCGCCGTCGAGCAAAAATTCCGTCACGTCAAAAGAAAACGGGTGGTATCCGCCTATATGCTCTCCGACCTTCTTGCCGTTGAGAGAGACTTCACATATACAGTCAACTGCGCCGAAGTGAAGTATAACGCGGTCACGCACAAATCCGCAAGGAAGTGTAAAAGTCCTTCTGTAGTAGAGGAAATCGCCCTCGGCAATCTCTCTGTGCACACCCGAAAGAAGAGATTCGGGGCAGAAAGGCACTATTATTTTTTCTTTGTATTCGGTAAGTTCTCTGTCGCAACTCTCGGTTGTGAAATCCCACTCGCCGTTAAGACAGAAAAACGAGTCACGGCGAAACTGCGGTCGGGGATAAACGTTGTGCGGGACAGACGGCAGATTTTTTCCTTCTTCTGTGTATAGCCATTTTGTCTCTTGTTTTTTCATTTTGTTTTCCTTTAATTTTGACTACTTTTGTTTGCAAAACGGTTGATTATACTCTTTTCGGAACCATAAGAAGTTCATTGAGTTGATTTATTTCGCTGTCGTTCTCATTTCCGAGGTATGCTCTTTCAAGTTTTTTCTGCACTTCAAAATACATAACTTCGTTGGGTTTGAGGCAGAAAGGTACGCAGAGTTTTCCGTCTTTTGCCTCTGTTATGAAGAAATCATACTCGGGCACACTATGGGCGTGGAGCATTTCTTCTTGAATCTTCGAGAGGTTTTCGGGCATTCCCATTTCGAGCCAGGTTTCGTACGAACTTCCCTTGTGCGCTTTTATCGTTGCGGTAGTGACGACGTATTCGCCGTCGGGCATCGGTATGCATACAGTATCTGAAAAGTCGGGTTGGTCCTTGATTTCAAGCGCGTTATGGTTGTAGACTATCGCGCGGACTACGCCTTTTTCCTCGGTGGCGCAAATGTCGCAGAGGGTGGGCGCAGGTGTTTCAAAGTCTGCCGACATAAGATTTCCGCGGAGTTTGCGCAGAAGTCTGTATGCGTTGTAGGTCGCTTTTCTCACTCCGTCAATAGTAACAAGACCGTAGGTGCAGGAGTAAGGGGTATGTTGCGGTCCGCCTTCTTCAAAGAGGTCGGAAACAACCCAATACGCAACAGAGTCGCAAAGATTCATAACGGAGAGCATTTCTTTCACTACTGAACTTGCGCCGAAGTGCATATCTACTGTGGGGTTGTATATCCAAGTTATATTTTTTGAAGAGTCTGTGGATTGAGTATTCCACTCCGTCCAATGTATTTCAAGGTCGGGCATTGCGGAATTTTTCACCAAATCGTATGCATACTGAAATCTTCCCTTGAAGTATCTGCCGAGTTCATAGGGCGAACCTTCTCTGTCGTGGTAGGCGCAATATTCGGCAACGGGATATTCGTGTGTTGTTATGAAGTTTATCGGTACTTTGTTCTTGTCGCAATAGTCGATAAGTTCGGCTATATATTCACAACCTGCCGATGCAGGACCGCCGACACGGAGTTTCTCATCTACCGCTTTCACTGCGCGTGCGGCATAGGTATAGAGTTTGAAATATTCTTCCATATCGTGAGGCCAAAATCCTTTGAGGTTTGGCTCGTTCCAAACTTCAAAATACCAAGTTCTTACCTCGTCAAGACCGTAGCGGTCTATAACGTGGGAAACGAATGCGTAAACGAGGTCATACCACTCGTTATAGTCTTTCGGGCGAGAAACGTGCATCTTCCACCAGAATATTGTTTCAGGGCCTTCCGCCAACACTTCGGGCATAGCGCCAAGTTGCACGAAAGGTTTTATGTTTATTGCTTTAAGACTGTCGAAAGCCTTGTCTATATTATGCCAACGGTAGCGGATTTTCCCCTCGTTATCCTTTATGGCAACGCCCATATCATCGTGGAAAAGGCCGTGGAAACGAACGTATTCAAATCCTATCTCTTCCTGCAATTTCTTGAACTGTTCAAAATGCTCGTGGCGCAAAAGTTCATACGCGCGTCCGACGGAAACAGACTTGAAAATAGACGTGGGCATTTTCTCATTGGTTTTTTGAAGATTTATCATATTTTTCTCTCCTTATTCGGCTTTTGGAAGTTATAAAATATACTGAATTTATTATAGTTTATTTATTTCTTTTTGACAATGATTAAATAAAGGGTAGAAGTTGTTCCACTTCTACCCTTTTGGTTGTACTAAAATACGACAGCCACAATTATTCGAGTTCGAATGCGCCTGTGTATAACTGATAATAAGTTCCCTTTTGCGCTATGAGGTCGGCGTGAGTACCGCGTTCTATTATTCTTCCGTGGTCAAGCACCATTATAACGTCGGAATTCATAACCGTTGACAGACGGTGAGCAATAACGAATACCGTTCTTCCTTCCATCAATTTATCCATACCTCTCTGCACGATAGCCTCTGTACGAGTATCTATTGACGACGTCGCCTCGTCAAGTATCATAACGGGCGGATCGGCAACTGCGGCACGCGCAATAGCGATAAGTTGGCGTTGTCCTTGCGAAAGATTTGCGCCGTTGTTTGTGAGCATTGAACTGTAACCGCCCGGCAAACGAGTGATAAAGTCATCTGCACCCGCAAGACGCGCGGCAGCAATACATTCCTCATCGGTCGCGTCAAGTTTTCCGTAACGGATATTGTCCATTACAGTACCTGTAAAGAGGTTTGTTTCCTGCATAACGATACCGAGAGAGCGGCGAAGGTCAGATTTCTTTATCTTATTGATGTTTATATCATCGTAGCGGATCTTTCCGTCGTCTATATCGTAGAAGCGGTTTATAAGGTTTGTTATCGTGGTTTTTCCTGCGCCCGTCGCACCGACAAACGCTATCTTCTGACCGGGCTCTGCGTAAACGCTTACGTCGTGAAGCACGGGTTTTCCTTCTTCGTATGCGAAGTCCACGTTGTGCAAACGCACGTCACCGCGCAAGAGCGTATAGGTTGTAGTGCCATCGGTGTGGGGGTGTTTCCAAGCCCATTTTCCCGTGCGTTTTTCAGTTTCCGCGAGGTTTCCGTTTTCGTCTTGTTCTACGTTGACGAGTGTTACGTAGCCGTCGTCTTTTTCGGGTTCTTCGTCCATAAGACCGAACACGCGTTCACCGCCTGCAAGTCCCATTACTATCGCGTTTATCTGTTGGGAAAGTTGGTTGACGTTTCCTGTAAACTGCTTTGTCATATTGAGGAAAGGCACGAACATACTGATGTCAAACGCAACTCCGAGGAGTTTGCCCGAAAAGAGTCCTGCAAGACTGAGATTGGGAAGTCCTGAAAGCAAGAAAAGTCCGCCGACAACCGCAACGATTACGTAAAGCACGTTGCCTATATTCATTATGATAGGTCCGAGCGCATTTGCATAGGAGTGAGCGCGGCGGCTATCTTCGAAGAGTTGTTCGTTTATTTCTCTGAACTGTTCTATGCTTTCCTGTTCGTGACAAAAGACTTTTACCACCTTTTGTCCGTTCATCATTTCCTGAATATATCCCTCTGCGCGTCCGATGGACTTCTGCTGACGGATAAAGAATTTGGCAGACCCGCCGCCCATCTTTTTCGCAACGAACATCATAGCGATAACGCCGAATACAAGCAATACTGTCATCCATACGCTATAATAAAGCATTATGAAAAATACGCTTATAACTATTGTCGCGGAGTTGAGAAGCGAGGGGAAAGACTGTGAAACAAGTTCACGCAAGGCGTCGATGTCGTTTGTGTAATGACTCATTATATCGCCGTGCTTGTGCGTGTCGAAATATTTAATGGGGAGATTCTGCATTCCGTCAAACATAGCGCAACGGAGTTTCGAAAGGAATCCCTGCGTTATACGCGCCATAAACTGCGTATAAAGCGTTATTGCAACGATTGAAAGAACGTAAAGAAGTATCAAAAAAAGGATATTGGGAATTATCTCCGCTTTCGCAGATGCCCAGTCACGAAGCAAATCCCACTTGTCTATTATCGCAATTACTTTCTGCGTAAACACGGCGGGGATTGCCGCGGTTACTGCGGAAAAGAGTATGAATACTGCGGTAAGGGGCAAAAGTACGGGATAAAATTTATAGAGCATTTTAAGAACGCGAAGCAAGACGGAAGCGTTCATTTTTTTCTTTTGCTTATTCATTGCCGTCGCCTCCGTTTGTCTGTTGTTCGTACACTTCACGGTAAATCTCACTTATCGCGAGAAGTTCTTCGTGTGTGCCGACAGCGGAAATTTTACCGTTGTCCATTACTATTATCATATCCGCATCGGATACGGAAGATATACGTTGAGCGATGATAATTTTCGTTGTCTCTGCTATATAACTCTTGAATCCCTCGCGAATGAGCGCATCCGTCTTTGTGTCTACTGCGCTTGTCGAGTCGTCAAGAATGAGAATTTTCGGTTTTTTCAAGAGTGCACGCGCAATACAAAGTCTCTGCTTCTGACCGCCTGAAACGTTCGTACCGCCCTGCTCGATATAGGTATCGTATCCGTCTGGGAATGAAGAAACGAAGTCGTGAGCCTGCGAGAGACGGCAAGCCTCTATCATCTCTTCATCTGTCGCGTAGGGATTTCCCCATTTGAGATTTTCTTTTATCGTTCCCGAGAAAAGAAGATTTTTCTGCAACACTATGGAAACTTCTTTACGAAGTGTGTCGAGAGAGTAGTCGCGCACGTCGACACCGCCCACCTTGACAACGCCTTCCGTTGTATCGTAAAGACGCGGTATAAGTTGAACGAGTGTAGATTTACTTGAACCCGTGCCGCCGATTATACCGACGGTTGCGCCCGATTTTATATGCAAATCTATTCCTTCAAGCGCGAACTTTTTCGCCTCGCGTGAATACTTGAAACTTACACCCTCGAAATCTATCGAGCCGTCTTTTACTTCGTTTATAGGATTTTCAGGTCCAACGAGAGAAACTTCTTCGGAAAGCACTTCGTTTATACGCTTTATTGACTCTGCCGATATTGTGATGATAACGTAGACCATAGAAAGCATCATAAGAGACATAAGTATCTGCATTCCGTAAGTAAGCATTGCGGAAATCTGTCCCACGTCGATGACTTCTCCGCCGCTTTCAACAACCATTCTCGCGCCAACCGTGAGAACGAATATCATATTGAAATATATGCATATCTGCATTATAGGACGGTTGAGCGCGACGATTTTTTCCGCGCGTGTAAAGTCCTCGCAAATGTTTTCAGATGCTATACCGAATTTCTTCTTCTCGTATTCCTCACGCGAAAAGCCTTTTACAACTCTTGACGCGCGTACGTTTTCTTCTATTGACTCATTGAGACGGTCGTATTTCTTGAAAACGCGTCGAAATGCGGGCATCGCCTTTCTGCTGACAAGGTAAAGACCAAACGCAAGTACGGGAATCACTATAACGAACGCGGTGGAAAGGAATCCGCCCATCACGTACGCCATAACAACGGAGAATATGAGCATAAGAGGACTGCGTACTGCCGTTCTAATTATCATCATATACGACATCTGCACGTGGGTGACGTCGGTTGTCATTCTCGTAACGAGAGAGGTAGACGAAAATTTGTCTACGTTTTCAAAGGAGAACGCCTGAATTTTCTCAAAAAGGTCATTTCTCACGTTTTTCGCAAATCCCGTAGACGCTCTTGACGCGGTGAAACTTGCGATACCGCCGCAGGAAAGCGAGACGAGTGCCATAACGACAAGCAACACGCCCGTACGGATAATTGACGCCATATCAACGCCGTTTTTTATTCCGTTTACCATATTTGCCGTGATAAACGGGATAAAAGTCTCGATAACCGCCTCACACAACATAAGTATGAGAGTTATCACGGTGGGCTTTTTATATTCTCGCACACACCCTAAAAATCTTTTTATCATTATTTTTCCTTTCTTTCGGCTACTGTAACTCACCGAAAACAGAAATGTTTTAACTTTATTATTATACAACCAAATAAAAAATAAGTCAACAAAATAGCACCCTAAATTTGTTACAATTGTATTAAAAAGCCAATATTGGCTTTTTGCGTTTTTCGTTTGTCTATTTTCGCACTCGGAGTTTTTCTGTTTTTCAAATAAAGTCGCAAAAAAACGCAAAAAGGAATGCAAAAAAAGCATTCCTTTTTTGTAAAGTATTGTTTACTTTCAGTCTACGAGAGTTGCAAGCATAACCGCTTTTATCGTATGCATACGGTTTTCTGCTTCGTCAAAGACTATAGACTGTTTGCTTTCAAACACTTCGTCGGTTACTTCCATACAGTCAATACCGAACTTATCGTAGATTTCCTTGCCTACCTTTGTTTTAAGGTCGTGGAATGCGGGGAGACAATGCATAAAGCGGCACTGTTCACCTGCGTTTTTCATTATCTCGCTCGTTACACGGTAGGGAGAAAGTTCTTCAATTCTTTCCTTCCATACGCTATCGGGTTCACCCATTGAAACCCATACGTCTGTGTAGATAACGTGTGCGCCCTTTGTCGCTACGGTTACGTCTTCTATGAATTCGAGTTTTGCGCCTGTCTTTTCCGCTATCTTTTCACATTCTGCAACGAGTGCGGCATCGGGGAAATACTTCTTCGGTGCACAAGCAACGAAGTGCATACCCATTTTCGCGCAACCTACCATAAGTGAGTTACCCATATTGTATCTCGCATCGCCCATATATACGAGTTTTTTGCCTTCGAGTGTACCGAAATGCTCTTTCACGGTCATAAAGTCGGCGAGAATCTGCGTGGGGTGGAACTCGTTTGTAAGTCCATTCCATACGGGAACACCTGCATAGTTTGCAAGTTCTTCAACTATTTCCTGACCGAAACCGCGGTATTCGATACCGTCAAACATTCTGCCGAGAACGCGCGCGGTGTCTGCGATGCTCTCTTTTTTGCCTATCTGAGATCCCGCCGGATCAAGGTAAACGGGGTGCATACCGAGGCCCGCCGCCGCAACTTCGAAACTGCAGCGTGTACGCGTCGAGGTCTTTTCAAATATAAGCGCTATATTTTTTCCCTCGCAGTAGCGGTGGGGAATGCCGTTTTTCTTCTTTGCTTTCAATTCGATAGCAAGTTCTATCAAAGCGTTTATCTCTTCGGGGGTAAAATCAAGGAGTTTCAATATGAATTTAAAAGGAAGAAGCTTTTTAAAGCTTTTAGATTATACTCCTGAAGAAATTCAATATCTTATTGATTTGGCTATTGAATTAAAGGATAAGAAAAAGAAAGGCATACTCCACAAAGATTTTGTGGGCAAAAATATTGCTCTTATCTTTGAAAAGACAAGCACAAGAACCCGTTGTGCTTTCGAAGTTGCAGCGGCAGATTTGGGCATGCATCCTGTTTATCTGGATCCTACAGGTT
>JAZOLR010000288.1:0-13240 GCA_045653255.1 Eubacteriales bacterium
ATCAATGCCTCTTTTGAGATTGTCGCTCTTTTTCATTTCCTCAATAGCCGACACTATCATTTGCGGTATTTCCGAATTATGCGTAAGGCAGTCGGTCTCGCTAATATACATATTCAAAAAATAAGAGAGCAAAAACTTGCAATCGTATTCCGTAATACTTCGTTTTGTATTCTCGCAAAAGTTTCGCAATTCGAAAAGAGAAGATGAAAAGGTGATGGGGCAGGGTGAGTTGTTTATCACGTTGAGCAAATGCGGGTCGTATGCTACCGAAAACAGTTCAAACTCCTCTTTCTTTATAGAAAGTGACACCATTTCAATATCGTTTGTCTGGGAAAAGAAACTGTGTCTGTCGCAAGGGCGCAATATAACCACGTCGTTTTCTTTGCTTTTGAGTTGCGTTTCGTTCAACGTTTGTAAGCCCTCGCCGCGCAGAAAGCATATCACCTCGTAAAAATCGTGAGAGTGGTATATGTTTGTCAATTTTCTTCCTGTTACGTGTTGAAAAATATAGTTTCTGTGTTTGTCGCGTATAATGTTTGTGAATTTATATAAAACCGCTGATGGCACTTGCGTACACCCCGAAAATAATCAAATTTCGTTGCTATTATATCAAATTGAGCCTAATAAGTCAATAAAATGGTCAAAAATCGCTTATAAAAGGTGAAAAAATGTCTTCTTCATTTCTCATTGCTGTGATACAATGGATTTAACAGTACGGTATTTCAATTATTTAGAAGGAGATTTTGTATATGAGTATGAAAGTAATGAATATCGTAAATTTTGTGAGAGTCAGTTTCGTTAATGCTCAAACGGCGAAAAATTTCCCTGAGAAGAAAAAAGATATATACGAAACTGTTGAAAAACAAATCGAACTCAATAAAGAATGCAGAATCCCCAGCACTTTTTTGTTGCAGTATGACGCAATTCACAAAAGTCCGTACAGAGAACTCTTTTTGCGTGAACGCGATGAAAGTATAGAACTCGGAATATGGTTTGAAATATCTCGCTCAATAGTGGAAAAAGTAGGACTCAGATGGCGTGGCAGTGAAGAACACGACTACGAATGGCATTCGGATATCGGATACCTTGAGGGGTATTCCACAGAAGAAAGAGAAATGCTGGTCGATGAGGCATTCCGTATGTTTTTTGAAGTCTTCGGGGAATATCCTCGCGTTGTCGGGGGGTGGCTGCTTGACGCACATTCAATAAACTACATGAAAGAAAAATATGATATTTTGGCGTGTTGTGTTTGCCGTGAACAACATTCGGTAGACGCATACACACTTTGGGGCGGATATTACAGCGGAGGATATTATCCCTCTAAACGCAATATGCTATGTCCCGCCTCGACAAAAGAAAATCAAATCGACGTGCCCGTATTTCGTATGTTGGGCGTTGACCCTATGTATTGCTACGACGGCGCAAAATATAACAAAAACATAAGCCGCGGACCTCTTACGTTAGAGCCTTTTAGCGCACACGGAAAAAACGAAAAAATCGTTGATTGGTTTTTTAAGGAATACTATACAAACCCATGCCTTTCACATTCGCAGGCTACAACAGGACAGGAAAATCCTTTCGAATGGGCAGTTTTTGGCGAAGGCTATACCATGCAGGTGAAAAAACTTGTCGACCTTTGGAAAAAGGGAATAGTTAGCCTTGAAAAACTCGGCGATACGGGTAAACGTTATAAGTCTGCATTCAGTATGACACCGCCCTCCGCTTTGATGGCACTTACCGATTGGGCAGAAAACGGACACAAAACCGTTTGGTACAGTTCAAAAAACTACAGAGCCAATCTGTTTTTGACCGATGATAAATTGCTTTTCCGAGATATTACGAAATTCGACGAAGGCTATTCTGACCGCTACCATAATCGCAGATGCGAAACGTGGATGGCTATTTACGATAATCTTCCCATAATTGATTCAAAACTGTGGAGTAGCGAAGACGTAGAGTGCGGTCTATTTTTTGAAAAATCGGTTTCTGATTTTTCGGTTTCTGAAAAAGAAGATTGCTCATTAGAAATAACCGTATATTTCGAAGATGGCACAAAGGGAAAAATTCACTTTGATGAAAACGGCATTTTCATTGAAGGTTGCAAAGATATGAAATATATCACTGCTTCACTTGATGCAAATACCGATATGACATTTGACGGACAAACGTTTTTGTTTGTACATAACGGATATGAATACAAAATGCCAACCGTCGCTAAAATTCAAAAGGACACGCAAGAATACGTTTTGTGTCCTATCGGCAACGTAATAGAATTTAAAATGCACTAAAACTTCTTATCATTTAAAGCGAACAGTAACGGTTATTAAAAATTTAAAGTAATAAAAATCAAAATACAAACAATAAAAAAGGAGACCACCCAAATGAAAACGCGTATTATTGTAATGCTTCTCGTTCTTTCAATGATCGTTGTTTCCCTCGCTTCTTGCGGTGGAAAAAATCCCGACGTGACGGAAAACGAAGGTGCAAACACTACAGTAGCACAAGAAGACTCCAAGTGGAAAGACGTTAACTTTAACGGCGAATCAATTATCATAAGCCTTTCTACCCACGAGCCCCCCGAAGTTGTTACAGCAGGCTCAACAAATTCCATAAATTTCATTAAAGGCCCTGACGCATACACGACAGACGCAGTACAAAACGCAGTATATGACAGAAATAACAAAATAAGCCGTGCACTCGGTCTTAACGTAGAATATCAGGAGTGCGACCAGTATTCGAACAGCGCCGATAACACACTCGTTGTAATCGAAAACTTCGTACTTGCCGACCTTGAAGACTCGCCTGACGTAATTAGCACGATGGGTTACGGTATGGTAAGAGCAGGTATAAAGGGCTTGCTCTATAACGCTCTCTTGGATAATAAGGAGAACTATTTCGACCTTACAACAGACGGTTGGTACACCGACTTTATGTATGAAAACACCCTCGACGAATCAAAGATTTTCGTATTGGCGGGTGACTACTTCATAGACGTTCTTCGTTACGGCTACGTAGTGCTTGTAAACCTTGATATGTATGACGAGGTATTTGCAAGTGAAGGCGGAAGTGAAACACTTTTCAAACTCGTTGAATCGGGCGATTGGACGTTTGATGAAGTAAAACGCACCGTGCAGATGGCATACGTTGATTCAGGCGAAATCGGTAAGTACGATGCAGAAGACACCTTTGGAGCAGTTAACGGTGCATCTTGGTTTGTTCGTACGTCCTTTGCAGTTTCAGGACTTGATATATTCTCCACCGACGAACAAGGAAAACTTTCCTATATAACCGACATTACAGACGTACATAACTTTGTTGACTACTTTATAGACCTTACGAGCACGAACGGTTTCTATCTCAACATCTCAGGCGGACCTAACAAGAGATACGAGCCTTTGGACATTTTTATAGAGGGAAGATCGCTCTTCTCGTTCGACGCACTCATTCTCTCTATGGAGGGAACTTTGCTTCAGAATATGGACGATAGCGTAGGACTTCTTCCTTATCCTAAATATACTCCCGACCTTGAATACGGTGCTCTCGTTTCCGATAACGCAAACGTAGGCGGTATTCTTTACAACTCCGACAAGTTTACAGAATGCTCGGCATATCTCCAGATGTCTGCAGAAGAGTCAAACGGCGGTAAGGGTACTCTTATCTATGAGTACTACGACGTAACACTCAAATACAAACTTTCAGCAACACCCGAGCAGGTTTCTATGCTTGAATATATCCGTAACGGTCTTTGCTCACCGAAGTCATTCCTTTACGACAACTACTTTGCAAAGAACGCAGGTATGAATACTTATAGTGGCGTAATGTATCCCAGCCTTGCAACTGCTACAAACACGTTTGCATCAGATTGGCAGGCTCAGTATTCTGCAATTCAGTCGTCACTTGAATCTACTATTGCTACGTACGGTCAGCAGAACTAAAAGTTAATTAAGAGGCTATAAAAACAATATGAACAATACTATAAATTATACGATTAACCGTTTTGAAGAATATGACGTCTGCATTCTTGGCGGCGGTGTTTCGGGGTGTTGTGCCGCGATTTCCGCCGCAAGAGGCGGCGCAAAGACTCTGCTCGTTGAGGCGAGCGGAGTCCTTGGCGGTCAGGGTACACTTGGAATCGTAACGCCTATTTCTTCGATTACCGCGAAAAACGGCGTGAGTTTTGGCGGTCTTGTAGAGGAAATCACCAAAGAGGTGATTTCCTTGTCGAAAAAATACTGTACGTGCGATGAAAAAGAAGTCGACGTCTGGTCTATCTCTGCACCTCATATTCTCAAGTACGTTTTGCTTGACAAGGTGCAAAACGCAGGGGCGGACATAATGTTTCACACCTCTTTTCTTTCATCTCAAACAAGCGGAAATACGATTGAAAGCATTATTGTTCACGACGTAAACGGACTTAAACGCATTGCAGCGAAGAATTTTATCGACGCGACAGGCGATGCGCTTCTGATTTGTGAGAGTGGGGCAGAGTACGTAAAAGGAAGCGAAGAAGATTCCTTTGATTCGCTAAAAAGTACAGGCTACGATAAAACCCACGACGACAGTTTTCAAAAAGGGGCAGAGTATAGAGGATATTCTCACGGCGGTCTTATGCAGCCCACGTCAATTTTCTTTACTCTCGGCGGTGTTGACACCGAAGAAGCCTTTAAACTGAATAACAAAGAACTTCACTTCGGTGATTTCGGAATTACAAGAGAAGTGTTTTCAGGTTGGAAATATTGCGGTACTTGTGGCTTTGAACTTTCCGACAGTGAAAAAATCCCCTTGCCGCAAGGTAGAATTCTCGTTGGCAAGACTACGCGAAAAGGTCTTGTAGCGGTAAATATGACGAGAGTTATAGGTATTGACGGCTCAGATGCCGACAGTCTTACAAAGGGAGAAATTCTGGCGCAGAGACAAGTTATTGCAGTAGTTGATTTTCTCCGTACTTTTATCCCCGCATTCAAAAATGCATATTATATTCAGTCAGGCTCAACCCTTGGAATAAGAGAAACCAACAGAATGGTCGGAAAGTACGTTCTTTCGGGTATCGACGTTATAAATTGCCGTGAATTTGAAGATTGCATCGCACGTGGCTCTTATATGATAGATATTCACGACCCAAGCGGAAAATCGAGAGCAATTGGCGGACATCTTTCAAAAAATTACTACGATATTCCTTACCGTTCAATTATTTCGAATACGTATTCCAATCTCTTTGCTTGCGGACGTTGCATTTCATGCGACCACGTCGCACATTCAAGCACGAGAATTATGGGAAGTTGTATGATGACAGGTCAAGCCGCAGGTACAGCGGCGGCTATTTCGGTAAAAAACAATATCCCCCCGTGCGAAATAGACGTAAAAGAACTCAGAAACAAACTTATTTTAGACGGAATGTATATTTAAAACTACAACCGAGCGAGACGTTCTTGTTTCGCTCGACAATTTCGGAGGATTTGATATATGAAGACATTATTTGTTGGAGATATTTGCCCGACAGGTGACACTTCACCTTACTTTGAGACGGGTGACGTGAAAACACTTTTTGCCGATGCGCTTGATATTTTTCGTGACCGTGATTTAGTTTTTGCAAACGTAGAGTGCGCAATCACCGAAAGTGAGAATAAGATAGCGAAGTTCGGCGCTAACTTGAAAGCACCTATAAATACAGCAAAGGTGCTTTCAGACATTGGTGTAACTGTCGCGGGTATTTCAAACAACCACGTTTTCGACTTTGGCAGAGAGGGAGCGCTCGACACGATAAAATATCTTGCCGAGGTAGGAATTGACTACACAGGCTTTGGCGAAAACTACGAGGACTCACGCAAAAATTACACCTTTGAGAAGGACGGAGAAAAAATTTGTATTATTGCGGTTTGCGAGCACGAATATTCATACGCGCTTGATGACCGTATGGGCTCTCGCCCCTTTGATGAGTTTGAAACAATTGAGGACATAAGAGAAGCAAAGAAAACTCACGACCGTGTTATCGTTGCGTACCACGGTGGCAAGGAGTATTGTCAATATCCCTCGCCGCGTCTTATGCGAGTTTGTCGTGCTATGGTAAGAAACGGCGCCGATCTCGTGCTTTGTCAACATAGCCACTGTATAGGTACATATGAAAACTACAAGGGCGGTCATATTCTTTACGGTCAGGGTAACTTCAACTTTGTAGAACGCGTTGACAAAGAAATTATGAAGACAGGCGTTGCAGTTTGCTACGATACCAAAGCAAATTCAGTTGAGTTTATTCCTACTATGTCTAATGTGGGCTCAATAGGTGTCCAACTTGTTCATGGCGAGGAAAAGGAAAATATTCTTTCTGCCTTTGCAGAGAGAAGTGAAAAACTCAAGACAGGCGAGTGGAAATCCGGTTGGAACGAGTTTTGTGAGAGAGTGAAAAACACTTATCTTCGTAATATCGAGCGCGCTTGCTTAGAAACTTCCAGCGACAGAGAAAATGCCACATTCGGTCACTATCTTGACTGCGAGGCTCACACGGATGTATGGCGCGAACTTTTCCCGACCTACAACCTCACAAACGAAAAAGATTAAAAAGTATTGAATCTTACCGCTTATAAGAATATTTTTAGTTTGTTGCCTATTCTTGGCGTTATTTTTGAAACGCTTGCCTTATGGCTCAGAAAGGCGAAAAATATACGCATAGTTTCTTTTCTCGGCGCGCCATTCTGGTTGGCATATAACGTAATTTGCGGTGCATACGCTTCCGCACTTGGAAATATCTTCACGTTGGTTTCTATCGCTATTGCAATTATAAGATATGATATTTTGAAAAAAGAAGAAGCGTAAATGGAATTTTTTGAAGATATTACAATTCTAAAAAAGGCAAAAGACCGATATAAGCATATGAAAAAAACAACTGTAAAACAAATAGCCGACAAAATGACGTCGGCACAAAATTATACTGTTTTCATCGTGGGTGACAGTATAACGGAAGGTGCGAGAGCGACAGATGACGACCGTACTTATACTGCAGTGTTTGCAAAAGGTATTGCGTCACACTTTCCCACTCGCCGCGTAATTCGTTATGACGGTGTAAGGCAACAAGCGGAAAATGCCGCATTACTTCCCCTGCGTGACTATGGCGAGGCAATTTGCATACAAGACGGTAGCGAGGGAGTGCTGACTGTTATACGGTGCGGCATAGGCGGCAATACCGTAAAACGCATATATAACAGGAAAGGCGACTTTATCGGAAATCCTATATGCGAACACCCCGACTTATATATCGTAATGGCGGGAATAAACGATTCGATTTCCGCAAATGCCGATAAATACGCAACCCCCGAGGAATATGGAAAAAACCTCTGCGAATTATATGACGCATTACGTTGCGGCGCACCCGATGCCGATATTATTTTTATGACGCCTACCTACAACGATGACGGAACGTCACGAAATAGCAGCGTCTCTCCGTATGCGGAAAAAATGCGTGAGATTTGTAAAGAGAAGCAAATACCTATCATTGACCAGCACAGTCTTTGGATGAGTCATCTTTGTATCGGCGGTGATAACTACGGACAAGGTGAATGGTTGTGCGGAGTGGAAGGCGATTTCTGTCACCCAAGCGATATAGGTCACGCAGCAATTGCAAACGAGATGCTGGCACGACTGTTTGAGTAGTATAAAAAGCATTGGTCTATCTCTTTTATATTAAGCGTTAATTAAATTACTTTGGAAAATTAGGAAGGTGCTATTATGAAAATATTAGCGAACGTAAATAAAAATATATCTCTCACCCTTGCACAAAACAAGGACGTAAAGGCTACAGGCTTTTCACCGAAAACGGTTGCCGAACTTAAAAATTCCCCCTATACGACGATAGAGGGCAGTATTCCCGGCAACTTTGAACTTGATATGCAGAGGGTAGGACTTCTCCCTGACGTTTTTTACGGCACAAACCCCTTGAAAGTTATGGAACTCGAAGCGACGCACCTTTGGTATAGCACTCACTTTGATATAAGCGAAAGTGCCGACGAAAATACGTATCTTCGCTTCGAAGGAATAGACACAGTATCGGAAATATTCCTCAACGGTGAAAAAATAGGCGATACGGATAATATGTTTATCGCCTACGAATTTAATACTCCCAACCTCAAAGAAAAGGATAACGAACTTGTAGTACACATTATCCCTGCGACAATCCACGCACGCAAGTATGCCGTTGATGCAATGTCGAATGCCCAGGTGTATAACTATGATGCATTGTATATGAGAAAAGCGGCATCTATGTACGGATGGGATATTATGCCGAGATTCGTTTCGGGCGGTATATGGAAAGAAGTAACCGTTGTTAAAAAACCGAAAGAAAGAATAGAGGAAATATACCTATATACAACAGCCGTAAATAAAGAGAAAAACTCCGCAGAAGTGACGGCATTCTTCGGCATACGTAGCGAAGAGGACCTTTTGTACGGTATGCGTATCGAGATAGACGGCGTATGCGGTGATAGCAATTTCCACATGGAAAAGAACCTCTTTAATATCTACGGACATATAGCGAGTCCCCGTATTTCAAATGCAAAACTCTGGTGGCCGAAAAATTACGGCGAGCACCCGCTCTACGACGTAACTGCCCGTCTTTACCGCGGTGACGTATTGCTTGATACCTACACGTTCAAGTACGGAATACGAACGGTAGAACTTGATCGCACCTCGGTTATAGATGAAAACGGCGGAAAATTCTGCTTCAAAATAAACGGCGAGCCCATATTCGCTATGGGAAGTAACTGGGTACCGCTTGACCCCTTCCACTCACGCGACAAGGAACGTCTTCCCGCGGCGCTTGAACTGCTCGACGACATAGGTTGTAATATCGTGCGTTGTTGGGGCGGAAACGTGTACGAGAGTGACGAATTTTTCGATTTCTGCGACTCTCACGGAATTATGGTTTGGCAGGATTTTGCACTCGGATGCGCAGTATATCCGCAGAATAGCGACTTTTATCGCCGCTTAACCATAGAAGCCGATTTCATCATCAAGAGATTGCGTAACCGCGCCTCGCTTATTTTGTGGGCAGGTGACAACGAGTGTGACGAGTTTGTTCGTTATTCGGGCGTGGACCGAAACCCGAACGAGAACGAAGTAACGCGCAAAGTGCTCTTTGACTGTGTTCGCAGAAATGACTTTTCACGTCCTTATATCCCCTCGTCTCCCTATATCGACGACTATGCCTACAAGAGCAAAAAGCCTCTCTCCGAGGCTCATTTGTGGGGACCTCGCGACTATTTCAAAGGCGACTATTACAGAAATGCCGTATGCGCATTCGCTTCAGAGACGGGATACCACGGATGTCCTTCTCCCGAATCACTTGCAAAATATATTCGGGAAGACAAGTTGTGGCCTATGGTAGATGAAAACGGTGTAGCCGTTGACGAGTGGCTCGCCCACGCCGCATCAATGGAACTTTCGCCCAAAGCACCGTATGCCTACCGCATACCGCTTATGATGAGCCAGGTAAAAACTCTGTTTTGTAAAATACCCGACAACCTTGCCGATTTTTCATTGTATAGCCAAATTTCACAAGCAGAAGCGAAGAAATATTTTATCGAGCGTATGAGAATGGCGAAATGGCAGAAATGCGGAATAATCTGGTGGAATCTGCTCGACGGATGGCCGCAGATTTCCGATGCCGTCGTTGATTACTATTACGACAAAAAACTCGCTTATCACTATATAAAGCGTTCTCAAATGCCGCTCTGCCTTATGTTCGGCGAGCCCGTAGACAACGTAATGACTTTATACGGTGCGCTTGATGCGACTGCGGATGAAACCGTTTCCTATAAGGTAACGAGAGTTTCCGACGGTGCAGTAGTGGCAGAAGGCGAGACGTTTATTGAAAAGCAAAGTTCGAAGGCTATCTGCAACGTGAAAATTGCCGACGGCGAGCAGGAATGCTACCATATCGAATGGACTACCGAAAGCAAAACAGAAGGCGAAAACCACTTCTATACCAATCTCTTTGAAATAAACGCGGAAAAATACATATCCGAACTCCGCTCTATAGGTTTTATAAAATAATATTCACTAAAAAACCGAGACTGTCGCAAGACAATCTCGGTTTTTTATTCGCTAATCTGTCGTGGATTATGTCTTCTATATTCATACTCTCAATAGCATCTGATACATAATATTCAAAGTCGAAGTTTTCTACAACTCTGTCTATTGCTTCTTTTATGGTTCTTTTTATGTTTTTCATTGTTAAATGCACTCGGAAATCCTTATATCGATAAACGAATTTTCATTTACACAATGCAAAAATGTGTTTGGTCTGTTTCTTCATTAAAAAGAACCTTGTTTCAATCTTTTTGCTGTGTTATAATAAGGTTGAATGGAGGGATTGCGTTGAAAATTTTGAATTTTGGTTCTTGTAACGTGGATTATGTGTATTCGCTCGACCATATTGCAGTTGTCGGAGAAACGGAAGCGGCAGAGGAGTTGAATATTTTTCCCGGAGGAAAAGGACTAAATCAGTCTATAGCAATAAAACGAGCGGGAAGTGATGTATATCACGCTGGCTGTATTGGCGACGGCGGCGAGTTTCTTCTTGATCTTATGCAGAAAAACGGCGTTGATACGTCGTTTGTCGAGCGTGTAGACAACAAGAACGGTCATGCGATTATCCAAGTTGGAAAGAACGGTGACAACACCATATTTTTATATAGCGGCTCAAACGGTATGATTTCGCTCGAGCAGATAGATCGGGTTTTTGACGAATTTTCAGAGGATGATATAGTTTTACTGCAAAACGAGATAAACAATCTTGATTATATTGTAGAAAAAGCGCATCAGGCGAAAATGAAAATCGTATTAAACCCCTCGCCATTTAATGAAAAAATCCTAAATATCGACTTTAATATGATTTCATATCTGATTTTGAATGAAATCGAAGCAAAAATGATTACAAAGTGCGCAAACATTCAAAAAGCCCTGGAGTATTTTAGAAATCAATTCCCAAACCTCAAAGTAATGCTGACCTTGGGAAAACGTGGATGCATTTATCAAGACCAAAAAGAACAGAGATTTTGTCCCACATTTAAGGTGTGCGCTGTGGATACAACAGGGGCTGGCGATACGTTTACAGGTTATTTTGTCGCAGGTGTTGCAAACGGAAATAAAATAGAAAACATATTGCGTGTTGCATCTTGCGCATCGGCAATCAGCGTTACAAGAGAGGGCGCTGCGCCGTCTATTCCGTATATGGATGAGGTGGCACAAAATCTAAACACATTAGAGTTTGGAGATGCAGATATAAAAAACGAAATTCTGCGTATGAAAATTGACGAGTATATAGACGAAAACATACTCTGCGCATCTCTTGACGCCTTGGCAGAGCATCTCGGATATTCGCCTGTCTATACAGGTTCGCTTGTGAGAAAAATCACGGGCGAGCCGTATAAAAAATATTTGCAGAAAAAGAGATTGGATATGTCGGAAAAACTGCTTACCGAAACCGATCTTGCAATTGAGGAAATCGTGAAAAAAGTAGGATACGAAAACGCAAGTTTTTTTAGAAACAAGTTCAAAGAACGATATGGCACAACCCCGTCAAATTACAGAAAAAGGAAGGCTATATAAGATGAATAACGAGCAGAGAATGAAAAATTTATCCACGCCAACAGGAAAAATCGATGTTGTTTTGGACACTGATGCGTACAATGAGATTGACGACCAGTTTGCTATTTCATATATGCTAAAATCAAAGGAAAAACTCAACGTAAAGGCGATTTGCGCCGCGCCTTTTTTGAATCCGCGCTCAAAAAGCGCAAAGGACGGAATGGAAAAAAGTTACGATGAAATATTGAGGCTTCTTTCATTTATGAATGAAAAAATCGACGTTTACAAGGGGTCAGAGCAGTATCTTTCTGACGAAAAAACGCCTGTCATTTCAGATGCCGCAAGGGCGATAGCAGAACTTTGCGAGAATTATTCTGCCGAAAAGCCGCTTTACGTGGTGGCAATAGGCGCTATTACAAACGTAGCCTCTGCTTTGCTGTTAAATCCCAAAATGAAGGGAAAGGTAGTGATAGTATGGCTCGGCGGTCATGCTCATCATTTTAACCATACTCGTGAATTTAATATGTATCAGGACGTTGCAGCCGCTCGTGTAGTTATGCAGAGTGGCGCGCCGTTCGTGCAGTTGCCCTGTGCGGGTGTCGTAGATAGTTTTACTATTTCCAAGCCCGAACTTGAATATTGGCTCAAGGGTAAAAACGAATTGGCAAATTATTTAGCGACGACAACTATTGAGGAGGCGGAAGTCTATGCAAGCAGTAGCAAGCCGTGGACACGTGTAATTTGGGACGTTACAGCGGTGGCTTGGCTTCTTAACGATGATGATAGATTTATGGAAAGCCGAATAATTCCCACTCGTATCCCAGACTACAATCGCTATTATGAAGAAGATTACGAGGGTGAACCTATGACCTACGTTTATCATATAAAAAGAGATCACTTGATGGCAGACCTGATAGAAAAACTCACAAAATAAAGATTGATTTTTCATTAAGTGATAAATGCAATGGAAAATTGGGGCTACCGAGAAAATGAGGATTTTTACACGAAACGTCATCTTTGCAGCGCCATTGATCGCTATATGGCGATGGGCGCGAGTTATCTTTTGAACGTAGGCCCTGACGCAATGGGGGGGATTCCGCCGCAGTATGAAAAAAGCCTCTCGAAAGTTGCAGATTGGTACAATAGAATGGAAGAATGCCTTGAATCTGCCGATTCGGACGCGTTTGATTATGAAATCAGATATAACGACTATATCGCTACCGTGAAAAACGGTAAAACGTATCTTCATTTCTATAACGGCATTATTTCAAACTCAATAGCAATTAACAAATATCCAAACGAGCCGAAAAACATTCGTCTTTTGAATAACGGAATTTCACTTTCATGGGATATAATTCCGCTTCCTGAATTTTTCGACGCCAAATTATGCAGTATAGTAAACAAGAGTTTGCATATTCGCGACATTCCCGCCGATGAATATTCAGACGAGCCAATAGTTATCGAAATTTCGTGGCAATGAAGCGGTTGGTTCAGTCACCATACGCAAAAAAAGACCGACAATATGCGCAGTGCCCTTAAGGACACTGCGCAACGAAATAAATCCCTTACGGGATTTGTGAAATGCACTTTGTGCGTGAAATTCGCTTTCAGCGAGTGAAATGCCTGCGGGCGTGAGGGGATTTATTTCATTTCACATCGAGCA
>JAZOLR010000289.1:0-1226 GCA_045653255.1 Eubacteriales bacterium
GACAAGTACGCCGATGTGCGCCACGAGGCAGTTGCAAACGGACTCAACATTGTTACCGAGGTTATACCCTCCGACCACGGAGAGGGAGGCGGTGAGTGATATGTCAAAAGATAGATGTGCCGTTACTTGCAACGGGCGTACGGCTTTTTATGCTTGTATGTATGAAGATATAAGACAATGCGCTATGGATTGTGGTTGGGCGGTTGCTTTGCACGGTAGTCTTTCTTCCGATATGGATATAATGGCTATGCCGTGGGTAAAAAACGCCGTTACCTTCAAAGAAATGGTTAATAGAATATCAAAACTATTCAAGGATAACGATACGTCAAGTCAGTATGTTATCACATACAACGAAAAACCGCATAACAGAGTTGTTGCAACTATTCCTATATGGTCGGATTTTTACCTTGATATATCGACTATTATTTCCATATCAAACCAAAGAGCAACACCAACAACGGAGGCATTGTATGACCGTTGACGAACTGAAGGAGGCGTGGCGCACCCGCGCGCCCGTCAAACATCGCGATATTGAGTATCGCCGTATTACCGCGCTTATCTATCGGAGGGACGACAAAAACGAGCCGTTTTTGCAAGTCGAACTTCTCGGCAAAAACAACAATAGCGTCGTTATTGCCGCTCCGCGCGAAGTATTCCCCGTAAATTGAATTTTATAAATAAGGAGTAATCACAATGGCAGAAACAACAAACCAAACCCGAAAACTCTACGGCGTCAAAACGACGTGGGAGGTCGGCAAAATTGCCGAGTATGAAATCGAAAAGGAAACCGAGAAAACGTATGTCGTGCGCGGTCACAAGGGTACGCTTTTTGGTGGATATAGTATCACCGTGCGTAAATCGGAAATGTCGGTGCATAGTACAAAATTTGCCGAAACATACCCCGACGCCTACGAGTTGGCTATGCAGATACTACGTAACAGAATAGACCGCAACAACCGAAAGGTTGAGGACTTAAATGCGGACTCCGACAAGTGCGCCGCGTTACTGAAGGAATACGAGGAGGGGCGAAACAATGGATAATGTAAGAGAAACCACGCTCCAAACCGCGATTATCGAATACTACGCCCCTTGTGCTTTTGATTTGGACGAGGTATTTTATCGTATCGAGAGGGCGAGCGACCTATATTTCCGCGACGCTTGCCGTGTATGCGGCGGCACAAAAAGTATCACGGTAAACGGTGTTACGTTCAAGTGTCCTTGTTGCG
>JAZOLR010000290.1:0-1515 GCA_045653255.1 Eubacteriales bacterium
CCGAATGCGCGGTAAAGAGTGTGAGCATGTGGTCGAGGAATCCGCATCCTGTATTTATCTCACCTTTTCCCGCACCGTCAAGATTTAATGAAAGGGTGATGTCGGTTTCTTTTGTTTTTCTCTCTATTTTTGCCGTTCTCATTTTCTTTTCTCCTTGAGTATCTTATCAACGGTTTCTACAAGTGTTTGCATTTGCGCTTTTGTGCCTATGGTTATGCGGTTATATTCACAAATTCGCTCTTTCGAGAAGTGGCGCACGAGTATGCCGTTTTTCTTCAAAGTAGTATACAGTTCTTCTCCTGAAATTTCATCGCTTTTCGCAAAGACGAAATTCGCTTTTGAGTCAAGCACTGAAAATCCGAGGTCGCGAAGGGCTTTTGCCGTGTATTCTCTATTTTCTATTATTCTTTTGCAATTCGCCATATAATAGGCGTTGTCTTTTATTGCGGCGCATCCTGCCGCCATTGTCATTCTGTTTACGTTATAAGGGTTTGTTGAATATTTTACCGTATTCAAATCACAAATAAGCGAAGGGCAAGCGATACCGAAGCCGAGACGCGCACCCGCAAGCGAACGTGACTTCGAAAACGTACCCGTAACGAGCAAGTTATCGTATTTTTTCGTAAGCGGTATAGCACTTTCGCCACCGAAGTCTATATATGCCTCGTCAATTATAACAATATTATCGGGATTGCTTTTCACAATCTCTTCTATCTTGCAAAGGGGCATATAAATACCTGTAGGGGCATTGGGGTTTGCTATTACTATATTTTTGTTTACGCCCACATAATCTTTATAATCAACAGAAAAATCTTGGCAGAGCGGAATTTCCTTATACGGAATCCCGTTTAATTTCGCAAACACGGGATAGAAACCATAGGTTATATCAGGGAAAACGATGGGGTGAGATTCATCGCAAAATGCCATAAATGCGAAGTTCAAAATCTCATCCGAGCCGTTTGTCATAAGAATCTCGTTCTGCTCTACTCCAAAAAGTTGAGATGCAAGGCGCGTAAGTTCGTAGCACTCGGGGTCCGAATAAAGATTGAGTTTTCCTGCTTCTTCCTTCGCTGCCTCAAGCACACTTTCCGACGGTGGAAAGGGGGATTCGTTGGTATTGAGTTTTATATAGTTCATATCCTTCGGTTGTTCGCCCGGGGTATATGCTTCAAGACTTCTGTATTTATTTGAAAAAAATCTGCTCATTTCGGTATTTGCCTTTTCTTTAGTTAAATCTTACTTATCTTCTCCGTATATGCGGATGGTTGCGCTCTTTGCGTGCGCTTGCAAGCCTTCCTTGTTTGCAAAGTAGGATACCTTGTCGGCAACTTTCGCGAGGGCGTCTTTCGTGTAATAGGTAAACTGTGATTTTTTCACGAAGTCGTCTACGCTAAGAGGCGAAGAAAATCTCGCTGTGCCACTTGTGGGAAGTGTATGATTCGGACCTGCGAAGTAGTCGCCGAGTGCTTCGGGGCAATTCTTGCCCATAAAGATAGAGCCTGCGTGCTTTATTCT
>JAZOLR010000291.1:0-2066 GCA_045653255.1 Eubacteriales bacterium
TCTTGTGTAGGGAATTATCCACGCAAGTCCGCCAATGCCTAAACCGCCGCACAAACTTAAAATTCCAAGGATTTTTTTATCCGCACCTGCCGCAAACATAAGTATAACACCGATAGCGCAAAGGATAATAAGGCAGGAAAGGTGTTTTTCAAGCATTACAAGTCCTGCAGTAAAACCGACTATAAGTAAAGGATAGAAAATTCCGTAGAAGAAAGATTGACGCTTGTTTGTGTAATTTGTCGCCTTGTCTTCAAAAATTGAAAAATACCACGCGAGAATGAGCACAAGTGCGAGTTTCGCCACTTCTGACGGCTGAAAAGATATAGGGCCTATACTGAGCCATCTCTGTGCACCGTTGCCTGCAAACCCTATAAGAAGAACCAATACAAGCAAGATAATGGCAACGCCGTAAATACTTCTCGTTATCATCTTGTAAAAAGCAGGAGTGAATACCGACGTTATAAACATCGCAAGAAATCCGAGAGCCACGAAAATTATCTGCTTTTTTACAAAATGTATACTGTTGTCGTATCTTGTCTCCGCGAATGCGTAACTTGCACTGAATACCATAACAGAGCCGATAGAAATGAGAATACAAATGATGATAAGCATTACTCTGTCAATGCCCGCATTCGTTCTCGGTTTCACCGTCTCTTTCGATACGTTCTCACCGCCGAAAATCAAACGCCATATAAAACGTATAAACTTCGGTAAACGCTCTATTACGTCTGGTATATCCTTTTCGTCTCCGAGCGCGTCTTTTACCGTAATTTCTTCGTTATATTTCAGAAATTCAAAAGCACGGCGAACAAAACCTACTTTTTTATTTCTGCTTTTATTTTCTTTTTTAGTTTTATTTTCGCTATGTAAATCAAAGTCTGTGTCAACTATTGAAAAATCGTCCGAAAACTCTTTCGGTAATTCTTCATCGGCTTTCACTTTGCCAAAGCCGACTGTATTGTATGAATTATCTTTGTCTTGCATTGGCAAGTACTCCTTTTCTTTTAAGCAATTCCGAAATATGCTACGATACAAAGAATAAGCGTTATTATAGAAGCCACGCTTACGATTTTGAGTTCACTCCAACCGCATTGTTCGAAGTGGTGGTGAATGGGCGCCATCTTGAATATACGTTTTTTGTTGCGGAATTTGTAGGATGCCCATTGCAAAACGTCGGAAAGTCCTTCAAGCGCGTAAATAAATCCTACAAGAACGATAATAAGCGGATTGTCAATCATGAACGCCGCACCGCATACAAGACCGCCGAGGAAAAGTGAGCCTGTGTCACCCATAAATATCTTTGCAGGGTAGAAGTTGTATACCAAGAAACCGAGAGTAACTCCCGAGATAGCACCCGAAAGAATTACAGTTGAAATTGCATCGTATCTAAATGCCGCAACGGCGAAAAACGCGCCGACTATCATAGTAACGCTTGAAGCAAGACCGTCTATTCCGTCGGTGATGTTTACGCAGTTTACTGTAGCAAGGCAAACGAGAATAGCGAAGAAATAGTATGCAAATCCAAGTTCAACGTCAATATTGAAATAAGGAATATAAAGACGCGTGTCAAGGAGGTCGTAGATACGCATAAGAGCGATGTAAGCCGCGGCAAATACGACCTGAAGCACTACCTTCTGCATAGGTTTAAGACCTTCATTTTGTTTCTTTTTGAGTTTCGTCAGGTCGTCTACAATACCAATAGCGCCGTTAGCAATCGCGAAGAGAAGCGTGAAAATAAGCGGTTGAAGATAAGCAATAGAATACTCAAAATAAGCAACTATGCAGAGAATAGCGCAAACGATAGTAACAGTGAAAAGGAAAACAATACCGCCCATTGTAGGGGTGTTTTCTTTGCCCTTGTGCCAACGCGGACCTATATCAAGTATCTTTTGTCCTACTTTCATACTTTTGAGTTTCGGTATTATATAACGCGTGAGCGCGGCAGTAAGAAAAAATACGGATATAATTGAAATTAGATAATAAACTATCAACGGCATGGTTTTTCCCCTTCATTATTTTTCTTTTGAGTTAGTTTTTTACACTTATTATTTTAGTATAAATTTATA
>JAZOLR010000292.1:0-11155 GCA_045653255.1 Eubacteriales bacterium
TTGTCTTCCTAAGACCGCTTGGCCTCCGACTTACGTATACGACTTCGTTATATCCGAAATTGACCGCGCGATAGAAAAAAACGGCACGCCCGACGGCATAATTATGCACCTGCACGGCGCAATGGTTGCAGAAAACCACCTAGACGCAGAGGGCGACCTACTCGAGCACATCCGCGAGCGCGTGGGCAACGAAATACCCGTTGTCGCATCCCTCGACCTCCACGCAAACATAACCGCAAAAATGGCACGTCTCGCTACCGCGCTTGTAGTCGATGAGGAATACCCCCATATAGACCGCTTTGAAACAGGTCTCGCCGCGGCAGAAATTCTCGAGGGCGCATTGTTCGGCGGACAAAAACCCGTTATGGCTTACCGCCGCGTGCCGTATCTTCTCCCCCTCTTCCCCACCGCGCTCGCTCCCATTCGTCCGCTTTACGACCTCGCGCACGAAATAGAGGAAATGCCAAACGTACTGTGCGTGAGATTTTCTCACGGATTCTTCCCCTCCGATATTGAAGAACTCGGAATGGCGGTAACGGTAGTCACAGACGGCGACAAAGACCTCGCCGAAACTCTTGCAGAGCGCCTTGCAAAAGCGATAGACGAAAAAACCGACCAACTGAAAGTTAATTACATATCCCTTGAAGACGCACTCTCAAACCTTGACGCCGAGGGCGAAGGGCCTATCGTTATTGCCGACGCATCAGACAATCCGGGCGCAGGCGGTACAAACGATACAACCCACATTCTCCGCTATATGCTCGAAAATAACGTAAAAGGCGCGGCTTTCGCCTGTATAGCAGACGAAGAAAGCGTCAAAAAGTGCGAAGAAGCAGGTGTCGGCGCAACGGTTGAACTTTCCCTCGGCGGAAAAAGCGACCCTGCATATTCGGGCGGACCTCTCGAAGTTACCGCGTACGTAAAAGCAATAACCGACGGAAAATATATAAACAAAGGCAAAATGTCGCACCTTGTAAAAGCCAATATCGGCAAAACCGCAGTAGTAGAAATCGGCGGAAACACGGTCCTCATCTCATCTATCCGTAAACAACCCTACGACCTCGAAGTATACCGCAGTAACGGCATCGAGCCGAAAGACCAGAAAATCCTCGTCGTGAAATCGGCAGTCCACTATCGCGCAGACTACTCCACCGTCGCGCGCGAGATGCACTCCGTCGCCCTCGGAGGCTACTCTAACCCCCTGCCCGAAGCCTACAAATACAAAAGATGGAAAGGCAAGGTCTGACATAACGCCCACCCGGAACCCTTGCAGTACAGTAAAATGTTTGTGCCATATTTCTACAATTTTTTTCGAATATATTGACAAAATAAAACTCTTGTGCTACAATAATACCGCATAATGATGAGTTATGCCACAATTGAATAGTTTCGCAGTTTGGTTCTGCTGTATGCGGATAAGAGGAAAGTTCGGTGAAAACCCGTCGCAACCATCATTGCCGTAATTGAAGCGCGCTTGCGCGCACTCATAAGTCGGAATACTCACCAGGCACAAGCGAAGGTTATGCGCACTTGCGCAAACGTTTTTGGATATGAAAAGCGTAGCCGTTTTCGTGATACTCGGGATTGTTGCCCGTGTTTTGCTGACAGACAGGCTACGCTTTTACTGTTTTTACGGTAAAAGCGTTTTTCGTTTTTCTTGGAGGTATTATGTCAGACAAGTCAGATAACAAGTCAGATAAAAAGTATAAAAAAGAGGATTGTATAATTCTTCTCAAAAATAAATATCAAGAACTTCAAAAGGAAGGGCTCTCGCGTTATCCGCGGCGCTCGGATTTTGAAGAACGCGAGGTCGTAGCGATCAAAGCCTTCCTCGGTCCGTGGCCTCGCGCTCTGGAGATAGCCGAAATCAAGCCCTCGAAAGAAACAGACCGCCGACAACGTAATAAGGAGCAACGCATCCGCGCAAAAAGAGCGAAAATCCAAGCCCTGAAAAAAGCAGAAGAAGAACGCAGAAAAATCGCAAGCGCCACGCATAAAGACGAAGAAAACAAAGCCTGATCCCCTTGCCGAAGGCTTATGCGCCTTTTATCCTGTTTTTTAATTGAATATTACCGCAAAACGCGATAGTATTATATAATATAAATAATAGTACGGCCCGAAAGTTGAGAAACAGCCAAAGGAAATTCGGTAAGAATCCGAAACAACCCCCATTTCCGTGTTTGATGCGAAAAATCGCAATTCATAAGTCGGAAGCCTGACCGTACGTAAAAATTGAACACATCCTTGGGAAGGAGCGTGTGTTCGGATGCCGCATAGTTCTGCGGTTTCTTCGGCACACTCTTTTTATTTTGCCGAATGTTCCAAAAAGGGCAAATGCTCTTCTCATTTTCAACGTCTCAAAAGCAGACGAAAAAGAAAAAAAGAAAGGACTTGTGTTATGGAAAACACGAAAACAACAAAAAAGAAGGTCATCGCTATGCTGCTTGCGATCCTGATGGTCGCATCAGCACTTCCCCTTATGGCTTTTGTCTCGGAAGCGGAGGGCGAGGGGTACGTGTATCTCTCCATCAGTTATGACAAAAACTACATTGAAGACAAAAACGGCAGCCCGATAGTGTACGTCCCCGTAGCGCTCGAGGACATTGCCGCAGTAGATCTCAACTCATACGGTCTTGACAATATGCTCTACGATGCCGATGGCGACGGCGAATATGAAATAACCGCGCTCCAACTTCTTATCTACGCGCACGAGCAACTTTATGGCGGTGATTGGAGCGAGGTCACGTTCGACGCGCTACCCGGAAGTTCCTATTTTGCAGGAGGCATCTTCGGCTTCACAGAAAATCTCGTTTATTTTCTCAACGGAGACTTCCCCGTTGACGAATCCCAGACAAGCGACTTCATGACAGTAGGCGCGACCTCTGACCGCATTGTTTTGCAGGCAGGCGACTTCCTTGACGTCGCAAGTTTCGGATGCTACTCATTTCTCTGGGATCAACTCGGCGGCTTCCATCTGTTTGCCGACGAGGACGGATACTACGTTCACGATTACACAGCAAAGGCAGGAAGCGCTCTCACAGTAAAGTTGAAGCACTCCTTCTGCGATCTGATGTTCGGAATCTCCTGGGTAAAGGACGCTACAGATTTTGAAATCTTTTACGGCTCTGCCTACGGCGAGGCGATCGGCTCGGTTACAACCGATGAAAACGGCAACGCCGAAATCATCTTCCCCTCTGCCGGCACGTACTACGTGTGGAGTGAGGGCGGCATAGGCTCAGACGACGGAACGCACGGCTCTTGCGATCATTATATGCAAGCATTTGAGCCCTGCGTGGTCTCCTCCCCCGCCTACGCTATGGTAACTGTCACAGAGGACACCTCAAGCGCAATTCCCGATCCCACTCCCGACAAGCCCCGTCAGCCGCAAGACGTAAGTAACGTGCTGAACGAGACTATGGCTCAACTTGCAGATACTGTAAGCGCCCCCGACTTCGGCACGAACGCAGGCGAGTGGACAGTGTTCAGTCTTGCGCGAGGCGGATATTTTGAAAAGGACGATACGTATTTCACAGATTACTATAACCGCATTGTAGCAGCCGTCAACGAAAAGGCGCAAGAGGTCAACAAGGACGGCGCGCTTGACAAGAACAAGTCCACAGAAAACTCACGCCTCATCGTTGCGCTCTCCGCCATCGGAAAGGATGCAAGAGCAGTCGGCAATTGGAATCTGGTGGAGGCATACAGTGCAAACGGTCTGAACTGGATCAAAAAGCAGGGCATGAACGGCACGATCTGGACGCTCATTGCGTTGGATTCGGGCAACTACGAAACCTCCGATCCAACAATCCGTCAGCAGTGTGTAGATTCCATTTTGGAGGCTCGTCACAATGACGGCGCGTGGTCATTGGTGACCGCGAAGGAGCAGCCCTCCAATGTGGATATTACCTGTATGACCTTGACCGCGCTTTATCCCTACCGCAATCAGCCTGAGGTCGCAGAGGCTTGCGCGGAGGCCATTGAGTGGCTTTCCGAGTCTCAACTTGCTTCCGGCGGATTCCCCTACGGACAGGGAGAAACAAGCGAAAGTTGTGCATGGGCAATCGTGGCGCTCTGTACCTGGGGCATCAATCCCGACACCGATGCTCGTTTTATTAAGGATGGCAAATCCGCTATAGATAATCTCCTTACCTACTACATAGCAGACGAGTCTATGTTCGAGCACGGTAAGGGCGCAGGCTCCAACGCAATGGCTACCGATCAGGCGACATACGCACTTGTTGCATACGAGCGCTTCATAAACGGTGAAAACGCGCTCTACGATTACAGCGACGTGACGTTTGAGGTGACACCCCCCAACACCGACACGCCTGCAACCCCTCCTGTGACAAGTGATTTTAAAGGTTTACTTCTGATTCCGGCGGCAGTTGACCACGTCCCCGGAACAACCTTTAACGGCGCAATACGTATCGACGGATGGAATAACACAGCAGGATATAAACTTATCGACGTTGTTGTTACCGTACCCGAGGGGCTTGTTGTTCAGGAGGTTACATCTTCAGATCGCCTGAAAGGCGGAAAGATTCAATATCACTATTCCGAGGAATCCTGCAAACTTCGCATCGTCTACTTTGATGCGGTGCAAAATCGCACGCTGAGTGTCACGGGCACTACCTTCCCTGTGAATCTTTTTACGGTGACCTTCCGAGTCAAGCACGCCGCAATTGAGAGCAGTCTCTATATTGGCATTACGGATATGACGCTTAAAACGTCCTCTGCTGAGAATAGCGCAACGGTCGTTAATACAACGAACGCCTTTGACTCTGTAAGGATCGTCGAGGGTATGACCTTCAGCGCCGCAGAGATTTACCGCGGAGACGGCACAGAGATTATCCCCTCCACAAAAAAAGCAATTGCCATTGCTGTTACCGCTATGTATCCCGAAGCAAACGAAATCATTTACAAAGACGCTTCCTCTGAGATTATATTTAAGTACAGTAAAGAAATTACCAAGGAAAGCGGCGTTGCCTCATACGTTGCTCTTGTAGACACCTCTATTCCGCAAGCGGAATTTGAAAAGAACGAAAATTATACGGTTACTGCCAACACATCCTCCGATATTACGTACGGCGACGTCAACGGCGACGGAATTATCAACGCGCAGGATGCTTTGGCAACGGTTAACGCTTGGCTTCGCCGCGGAGAGACTCTGACTCAACCTCAAATGATGGCTGCCAACGTCAACGGAGACGCGCATATCGTCACCTACGATGCGCTTGGCATAGTAGAGTCCTTCGTTTATAACAATCACAAGCATGCGGTTATTACAAAAGCCTATCAAATTTTTGATAATTAACTATGAAAGGCGGGCGGGAGATCCTTCCGTCCGCCGACTTTTGTGAATAAGGAGAGCCTTATGCAAAAAAGAAACAAAATCATATACTTCATCATCGGAGGCGTTGCGCTTTTGTGCGCTGCCCTTCTTTGCATTTTTATTTCATTTGGCGACGGCGAAGCGATTGTCCCGAAAAAGCCGACTCTCACAGTAGAAACACCGCAAAAGTTGAGCGTGTCCGAGACGGACACCTTCACGCTTGACGTCACGATTTCCTCGCTCGAAGATACAGTCTATCCCGCCGCGAGCGTGAGCATCGTGTTTGACGCGTCACGGCTTGAATTTCTCGGAATTGAGGAAGGAAACGTATTTATCAAGAGTGACAATCCAGCAGGGCAAGCGCTCCCCGAGTGGATCTATAATACCACGGCTTGCAATGAGTCGGGAAAAATCAACGTGATGTATCTTGATATGACAGGCGGAGAAAACGCCTTTTGCGCGGAGTTGCTTGAAAAAGAAAACAACGTGGTGCTTCGCCTCAAATTCCGTCTGCGCGGAAGCACTCGCGCAGGAGACGTCTGCGACCTTATCGTAGAGGATGCAGTTTTTGCCGCATCCGACGAAAAAGAGAGCCTTGCTATGACGGCCAATACGTTAGCAGTAAAAAACGGTAAAATAGTGATAGGAGAATGAAAATGAAACGACTCATCCCCATATTGCTCATACTGTCGCTTCTTTTCTCGCTTTTATCGTGCAGCGGAAATTACAGCAGAGTAGATTTAAAGGAAGCGATCGCCATCCCCGATGACGGCACAGTGGAAAAAGAACTTTTTGACAAAATTAAAAAAGAAAACGCCATCGCCACCTTTACAGGAAAGTGCGGTGAACTCAACTATGAATGGACGGTGTTCGGAAGCGACGTCACCGACTCGCGGGACGTAAATCTTTCGGTCTCGCTCGAAAAGCGCGAGGACGGTATCAAGGTCGTCTTCGGCGACAAGGAGGATTTCGGCTTTTCCGCATTGCTCTCCATCCATCTTGACGAAAAATGGAGTGCTCTCAGCGCAACCGCGTACAAGGATAATAACGAGACGCTTTCCGTCTCCATAACAGGAAGCAAAACAAGCATTCTCAACGTTTCTCTGCGTGGAGAGGTGGGAGAACTCATCATTCGTCCCGACAGTAAAAATGAATCAAAAAATGAAAGCGAGGCATCCCAAAACCGCCAAACCTCCGACGGAAGCGCCGTCGATCAGGACAAATATCTGACCGATCCTGTGCCAGAGGGCAAGCCTCTGCCGGTAGAGCCTGAAAACCAAGAAATAAACAAGGGCAAGGCGTATAGTTGCATATTCTCCATTGAGTGCTCTACCATTCTCAACAATCTCTCCGAACTTGACAAGGACAAACTTGAGATTGTGCCGCAGGACGGAGTGATTCTCCCCCCGACCTCTGTGACCTTCTACGAGGGCGAGTCGGTGTTTGACGTGATTCAGCGTGTCTGCAAGGAAAATAACATCCACCTTGAATTTTCCTTCACTCCCGTTTATAACAGCGCGTATATTGAGGGCATACATAACCTCTATGAATTTGATTGCGGTGCGCTCTCGGGGTGGATGTACCGCGTGGACGGCTGGTATCCCAACTACGGATGCTCACGTTATCAGATTGCCGACGGCGAGGTCGTCGAATGGCGTTACACCTGCGACCTCGGAAAAGACGTTGGATGTGATTGGATGCAATGAGAAAAGACAGTTTTTATAATTATCACCCCGTCGTAAATCTTCTGTATTTTACGCTCGTCATCTCTTTTTCTATGATTATCGTTCATCCTCTTGCGCAAATTATCTCTTTCTTATGCGCAAGCGCTTACACAATCACAATAGACGGCAAGAGGGGGGTTGGATTTTTACTGAAATTCTGCCTTCCCGCTGTCGTTTTGACCGCATTTATAAACCCTGCCTTCAACCACGAGGGCGTGACTATTCTGCGCTATCTCGGTAGCGGAAATCCTCTGACGCTTGAGAGTATTCTTTACGGCGCGGGCGCGGGGATAATGCTTGTGGAGGTGATTTTGTGGTTTTCGGCATTCTCTCGCGTGATGAACTCGGATAAATTCATTTATCTTTTCGGAAGAGTAATTCCCTCCCTCTCACTTGTGCTGAGTATGTCACTTCGATTTGTTCCTAAATTCAAAAAGCAGACCGAGATCGTCACAGAAGCGCAGAGGTGCATCGGTCGTGACGTTTCTTCGGGAAATCTCTGGCAGCGCTTTAAAACCGCCGCTCTCATCATTTCTATTATGATAACGTGGGCGCTTGAGAACGCAATAGAAACGGCGGACAGTATGAAAAGCCGAGGCTACGGGCTTTCCGGCAGAACGGCTTTTTCCATCTATCGCATAGACGAACGCGACAAGTTCACACTCGTGTGGCTGTTTTTTTGCGCATTATTTTTGACTGTGGGCGTGATGCTTTCGGCGTTTGGATTTCGTTATTTCCCGAGCATTCGCTACGCCGCATTGGACAGAACAAGCATACCGTTTTACGCGGTTTATTTCGGACTTTGCATCAGTCCTGAGGTGCTTAATCTCGCGGAGGAGAGAAAATGGAAAACTATATATTCAAAAATCTGACCTTTTCTTATCCCGAATCGGAAGAAAAAGCGTTGGACGGTGTCAGTTTCTCTATACACGAGGGCGAGTTTCTTATCCTTTGCGGCCCTTCGGGGTGCGGAAAGTCCACGCTCCTGCGCCATCTCAAAACCTGCCTCACCCCTCACGGAAGACGAGAGGGAGAGATACTGTACGGAGGTACGCCGCTTGACAAGATTGACGACAGAAGACAGGCACAGGAGATAGGTTTTGTGATGCAATCGCCTGAAAACCAAGTGGTGACCGACAAGGTCTGGCACGAACTCGCATTCGGGCTTGAGAGCCTCGGCTATGACACCCCCACCATCCGCCGCCGAGTTGCCGAGGTTGCCGCTTTTTTCGGCATAGAAAATTGGTTCTACAAGGACGTGACCGAACTTTCGGGCGGTCAGAAGCAGTTGCTTTCTCTTGCCTCGGTGATGGCAATGAACCCGAAGATATTAGTCCTTGACGAGCCCACGTCACAACTTGATCCCATAGCCGCCTCCGACTTTCTCGCACAACTTGGAAAAATCAACCGCGAACTCGGTATCACGGTAATTCTCACAGAGCACCGACTCGAAGAAGCGTTTCCGTTCGCCACCCGTGTTATCGTCTTGGAAAACGGTCGCCTTGTGTGTGACGACGCGCCTGAAAAGGTAGGGCTATCGCTTCGCGAGAGGGAGAGCGGAATGTTTCTTGCAATGCCGACCGCCATGCGCGTGTGGGCAGGTGTGGAAAGCGCGCTTGATTGCCCCTTGACTGTCCGTGACGGAAGCGAGTTTTTAACCGCTCTTAATAGTGAAGTACCCATCAAATCTCTTGCCAAAAAAGAAAAGCGCTCGTACGGCGATGAAATCGCCATAAGCGCGGACGAGATTTGGTTTCGATATGAAAAGAACCTGCCGGATGTGGTAAGGGGATGCTCTCTTTCCCTCAGAAAAGGCGAGTTTTACGCCATTCTCGGAGGAAACGGCGCCGGAAAAACGACCACGCTAAAGATTATATCGGGCTTGAAAAAGCCTTATCGCGGAAATGTTTTTGTCAACGGTCGCATCGGATTTTTGCCTCAGAATCCACAATCGCTTTTTGTCAAACGCACCGTCCGCGAGGATCTTTACGAGGCTCTGCGCGGTGAAAAATATACGAAAAAGGAAAAGGACGAGCGCGTCGCGCGTGTGGTCAAACTGTGCGATCTTTCTTCATTTCTTGAACGTCATCCCTACGATATTTCGGGCGGTGAGCAGCAACGAACCGCTCTTGCTAAGGTGCTGCTGAGAGCACCCGATATTCTTCTTTTGGACGAGCCCACAAAGGGCTTTGATGCAGAATTCAAAATCAACTTTGCAGCCATCCTTCGCAAACTGAACGCGCAGGGGGTGAGTATCCTTATGGTCAGCCACGACGTGAACTTCTGCGCTGAGCACGCCCACACTTGCGGTATGTTCTTTGACGGACATATAGTAGCCGAGGGCGCACCCGAGGAATTTTTCTCGGGCAACAACTTCTACACAACCCCTGCAAACCGAATGGCAAGACATCTTATCCCAAATGCCGTAACAGTCTGTGACGTCATCTCTGCGTGCGGCGGCAAGATAGAAAAAGCAGAAGACGCAGACGAGCGCATAGTTCCCCTGCCGGCACCTACACCGCGAAGCGTGAACTATAAGCCGGAACCGCTCTCGTTCCGGAGAAAAGCAGTAGCCGCCGTGTCATCTCTTATCGCTGTCGGTGTGTTTCTGTACGCGACCTCAATAACGGATTTGTCGGCAATCATCAACTCAAACGGCGTCAACTCACAAGGACTTGAGCATCTGTTTTTATATCTTGCCCTGTTTGGCGCTATGGCGGTATTTGCCGCGGCTATCGGGCGAAGAAGCGAGCCGCCGCTTGTGGTAGAGACGCCAAAGGAAAAGAGAAATCTGAGCAAAAGAACTCTTGCGGCGGCGGTAGCAATTCTTCTTTTCATTCCTCTGACTATCTTCACAGGCATATTTTACTTGGCTGACAGGCACTATAATCTGGTCGCTATTCTTATTCTTTTAGAATGTATGATTCCGTTTCTGCTCATTTTTGAAGGACGAAAGCCCAAGGTGCGAGAACTTGTCACCATCGCTGTACTGTGCGCGATAGGTATCGCAGGACGCGGGCTCTTCTTTATGCTTCCTCAGTTCAAGCCTGTGCTTGCGCTCACTGTCATAGCAGGCGTTGCGTTTGGCGGTGAGGTCGGATTTCTCGTGGGGGCGATGACAATGCTGAGTTCAAATATGATATTCGGGCAAGGTCCTTGGACACCGTGGCAAATGTTCTCTATGGGAATTATCGGATTTTTGGCGGGCGTGCTCTTCAAAAAGGGCTGGCTGCGCCGCACAAGAAGCGCTCTTGCCGTATTCGGCGCGTTTTCCGCTGTCATTATCTACGGCGGAATAATGAATCCCGCCGCGGCAATGATGATGTCAAGCGAGTCTCTTAAATGGGAAACCGTCCTCGCCTGCTATATAACAGGACTTCCGATGGATCTTGTACACGGCTTGGGAACACTTATATTCCTCATAATCGCCGCAGAACCAATGCTGGAGAAGATGGATCGCATAAAGGTCAAATATGGACTTGTGGAATAATTTTGACGTTGGCTTTGCTATTGAAGTTTTCTTTTTATATTGACATAACGCCTGAAAAAAGTGTATAATAAGGGTGAAAAAAGAGCAACAAAATGGCAAAAGGAGCACAAAATGGAAACGAAAGATTATGTTTTGACGAAAATTGAGGGCGAATATGCCACACTCAAAGACGAAGCGGGAGAAGAACTCTTCATCGCGCTTGCGCTTTTGCCGCCCAACGTGGATATTGGCAGCCGTCTGCGCTACGATTTCCCCGAATTTTTGCTTTTGGAGTGATTTTTTCGGTTTTTTCGGGAAAATTATTCAATATTTTCAACAAAGGTTGAAGGATTTTTGCCGTTCTATATGTAAAAAATAAAAAAATTTGTGTTCTCGGTGAATTTTTTTTGAAAAACTACTATACAAATCGTCAAAATAGTGGTAAAATAATAATTGATTTTTAGAAAAAACGAAGGAGTTTTAAAATGAAAAAGATTTACGAAGGAAAAACCAAAGACGTTTATTCTCTTGAAAACGGCACCGTAATGCTCAAATCCATGGACGACTGCACAGGCTAAGACGGAGTGTTCGACCCCGGTGAATACACCGTTGGACTCAAGATTGAAGGTA
>JAZOLR010000293.1:0-8740 GCA_045653255.1 Eubacteriales bacterium
CCTTTTTCTTTTTCGTCTTTTTCGTTTTACGCTTCGGTTTCTGCCATAAACTCACGCACTACTTCGGCTTTGAGTTTTTCGAGAATTTCGGGTGCTTTTCCACCGACTTTCTTGCCGTCTATTTCGCCAACGGCAATGCAAAGTTGAGACGATGAGGTGACGATTACTTCGTCTGCATTCATCATTTCTTCAACGGTGAAGGGAGTTTCGTCAACCGCTACGTAGAGTTTTTTGCAGGCTTTGATAAGGTGCGCTCTTGCGATACCGGGGAGAATGAGGTGGTCTGTGGGGGCGGTGATGAGTTTGCCGTCTTTTATGATATGTATATTACTGTGCAAGCATTCGGTAACTCTTTCTCCGCGGTGAAGCACGGCTTCAGAACAACCTGATTTTTTCGCTTTTTCAGATGTCATAACTGCGGGAATGAGGTTGAGAGTTTTGATATTACAATGCAAAAATCTCGTGTCTTCCATAGTGATGAGGTTTACTTTTTTATTTACGTCTGCTATTTCTTTTGCAAATATCATTATCCAGAGGTTTGCTTTTGAGCCGTCGGTGGGGAAAACGTGGTTTCTTATACCCGTGCCGCCGCGAGTAAGTTGCCAATACACGAAGTTGTTGCCTGTGTCCATTTTCGCAACCATTTCTTTGAGTATTTCTTTCATTTCCTCTTTTGTCTGTGCAACTTCGATATCGAGAAGTGCGGCGCTATTGTAGATACGGTCAATATGCTCGTCGAGAGCAAAGATTTTATAATTTCGGCTGCAAGTTGCGTCATATACGCCGTCACCGAAATAGCACACTCTGTCATTCATAGGAATGGACATATTTTCAAGTTCGTCAAATTTACCGTTATAGTAGCCCAAAGTCTTCATAACACACCTCAAAAAATTGTTTTATTTTCTAAATTCATAATATGCCGAAGCGAAAATATAATTCACTCAACATACTACCACAAATATCATTATAGCACAAGAGTTGTGTGTTTACAATAATTTTCTACATTGTTTTTGTGGCAATTTTGTCGCTTTTTATAGCATTTTTTGCTCTTTGCGGGGATAGAAAAACACGCATTCCCTCTTCTTTTGGGATTGCGTGTTTTCTAATTATTCAAAGTCTTCTATTTTGAATTTCCATTCTTCTTGCGTGCGGAATGGAGTTTTGAAGGTTTTTGTGAGCGCGCCTTTTTCTTCGAGGTGCATATAGCAGGCGACGTCACACGCGCGGCCGCAGATTGAACATTGGTATGCGTGTTGTGCGGGGGGATAGAAATATATGTTGTCTAAAATTTCTTTTGCTCTTTCGGGGGTGACTTTCGCTTCTCCTGCTATGATTTCAAGGCGGTTTTCAAACTGTGAAAACGCATTCGGGGGCATAAACGGATTTTTCGTACCGTTTGCACCGTTGTAGTATACCGCGCATTGCCATTCATCGACTTTTCCGTCTTCGGAGATTGCATTTCCGTGGCAGGCGCGGACACATTCGCCGCATTTGTCGCAGAGGTGGGGGATTTTTTCTGCGGTTTCTTCTATTTCTGCATCTGTCAAGACAAAACATACGCGCACGAAAGGTCCGAATTCATCTGTGAGAAGCGCGCCGTGGTGTCCTATTTCTCCAAGTCCGCAAAGCACGGCGGCGCGAGTGAAATCCATCTGCGTTTCGTTTTCTTTTCCGCGCCATATAGCGTTGTATGCCACTTCGGGATTTACGCCGTCTTTTTCTTTCATTATTTGCTGGTGACGGCGTTGAGGCAATGCAAGGTAGCCCTGCTCTTCGAGGTACATAGATAGGCGCAATGCAACCATTGGCATTACTGTTTCTTCCATATTTTCAACGCCCATTGTCGTGTATTGGTAATATGTACTTCCCTCTTCTACGCCGCGGTATGCGCCGCGAAGCACACGAAATCCAAGACCTATGACGGTTTTTGTTTCGGGAAGGAGTTTTCTTACCTCATCGGTTTCGGGAAATCGTGAAACGGGCGCAAAACCGACAAGGTCTGCTCCCCACTCACGACAGAGTTGTGACAGGGTTTCTTTCAATTCTTTTTTCATTTTCGCTCTCCTTCCCTTAAATTATTCCTGCGTTTTTCAGGTGGCGATAGCAAGCAACGTCGCATTTTCTACCGCAGAGACAGGGCGCGTATCCCCACTGTGTCGGGGGGAGAAAATCAAGATGGGGCTAAATCTCTCGGGCAGAGGTAGCATCAAAGCGTTTCTTTCCGTCAAGGATATCTACTCTTTCGGGGTGAGAGGCAAGGAAAGAGTCGGTCATAAACGGATTTGAACGGTGCGCGCCTTTATAATATACGCTGCATTGCCAAGTGTCGAGACCGTTTTCGCTTATGGCATTTCCCTTGCAAGCGGTAATACACTCGCCGCATTTGTCGCATATCGGTGTTTCTATAGGTACGTCAAATTCAAGCGGCGCGTCGGTTATTATAAAACAATAGCGCATAAAAGGACCGTATTTTTGATTAAGTATTTTTCCGCTTAATCCCATCTCACCTATACCGCAGGCTTGCGCCGCTTTTCCGAAGTCTATGATTACGTCGGGAGTGGGTTTGCCCTCTGCGACGGGGGTAGCATTCACAAGTTCGTACGTATCTTTTACTTCGGGGTTTGTCGTTTTGTCTCCTTTTATACGAAGGTTTGGCACGGCTTTTTGAAGGCAGGCATCGTAGCCTTCGTCTTCTATCATTCCGCCTATTTTCAAGAGGAATATTTCCGCAAGTTCTTCATCTGGGTATTTTACACCGAGTGTCGTGTACGTATAATACTGTGCGTCGCGCTCCATAGCAAAATAGAGGGCGCGAGGTACTGCAAAGCCGAATCCTATTATCGCCTTCGCTTTCGGCAATATCATTTTCGGGTCGCGTTGAGGGTTTGGCTCATCGTATACCTTTCCTATACCGCACACGCTTGCGCCGAGTTTTCGCGCTTTTTCTTTTATCATTTCTGAAGTAAGCACGGCTTTATCCCCTTTCTTTCACTTTTGAATTTTTCATCGGTCGAGCCTCCACGCCTTTTTCGTGCGGAGTGGCTCTTTGAAGCGGTCTTCCATACAACCGCCTTTTTTCTCAAGCATTGAAACGCATCCGCGAATACAACCGCCGCACTTTGCCATATTGTATCCAACCCAACTTGGAAAATATTTCTGCAATGCGGTATATACTTTCATTATTTCTTGTTCATCTGCTTTATCTGTCACGCCTTCGAGCAAGTCGAGTGCGCCGTTTTCGTTTTTGTCAAAGACTTCTTTCGGCACGAAGGGGTTGTAGTATCTTCCTGCGTGGGTATAGAATGCATAGCAACGCCACATATCTATATCTGCCCATTCACATACTTTGCCTTCTATTTCTATTCTGATACTCTTTCCCGAATTCATTGCGGGAATGCATCCGCCGGGACACTCGCGCACACACGCGCCGCACTTTCGGCAGAGGGGCTCACCCGAATACATTTCATCGTATTCAAGTTCGGCATCTGTGAAGATAAACGCGACACGTTGCAAAGGTCCGAATTGCGGAGTTAAGAGCATTTTACTCCATCCGATTTCGCCAAGACCGCAAGCAACGGCAGCAAGACGAAACTGAAACTGCAAGTCGGGGGCTACGTTGTCTTCGCGTGTAGGTCGGGTAAACTCCACGCATCTATGGTGCGCGGTAGAGGTTTTCGCATTCTCGTTCACTTCTATCTGCTCTTCGGGGGAAAGGGTGCTTCCCTGGCTTCCGTCCATGTCGGACACAGAGCCACGAGCGCCCGTGTTGCGATAGACGAATGCTTCGTAGCCTTCGTCTTCTATTACTTTCCCTACCTGATAAAGCACGGCAGGGGCAAATATCTCGTTTATTCCTCCGTATGCCATTGAGGGATACTGATTAAACTGTGTGCCTTCTTCAATTCCGCGTTGCACTCCGCGAGGGATACGGAATACAAATCCTATTATACTTTTCGCACGAGGGAAAAGAAACTTCGGATTCATATCGTCGGGCGCACCCGAAAGGCGCGAGATAGGTGCGATACCGCAAACGTCCGCGCCTGCGGCTAGTGCGGCTTCTTTTATTTTCTTGCTTGTAAGCATTTGTTTACATACCTCCAAGGTTTACTCTTGCGTTTTTATACACTTCTTTACAGTAGTTACACTCAATGCAATTGTGTGAGCAGGACATAATTTTCTGACCGAAGTCACTCGGAAATTTCTTGTTTTCCGTAACGAAAGGATAAAACAAGTGAGAGTGGTCAGGCTCAAGTATTGACGTGATATTTCCCGAAAGATTGGCGGCTGTATAACTTTCCAACACTCTTTTCGGGTCGCGGTTTACTCTTGTTGCGAGTTTGACGGCGGTGGTAAATTCTTCATAGAGAGAAATATCTTCGGGGCGTATAAAAGTCGTGCGTGAGAGCCATTTTTCTCTGTTTTTTTCATCTTTCAAGAATGAGTGACACACGCCTTCAAAGGAATAGCAGTTATCCATTTTCGCTATTTCCGCTTCGTGCGAGACGAGATTGTCGTGGAAGGTGTGGGCAGAGCAATGAGAAAGGCAACCGCTATTTGCAAGCAGGTACATTTCTTTTCCTTCCGCTAAACACCACTCGCGAAGTCGGGCGAGTGCTTTTCTATCACGGTTGCACTCTCTTTTCACGTAGAAACTGTCAAAATAGCGAGAAATATATTCTATTGCTTCTACTGTGCCTATCTCCATATTGACGGAAGCGCGAATATCTATATTTTCAAAGTTTTCGCGCAAAAATTTCGCAATTATGGGCGAAGAAGTAGTGACAGAGGTAATAGAAAGATACGAGCGAAGATAGTCGACGGTATCGCCTATTTTGTGAAAAAAAGCGCGTGAGAGACTGTCGGCACCGTAACAGTTTCCGTTGAAAAGCAGATTGAAATCAAGACCTGCGTTTGCAAGAGTGACAAGGTCTTTTTCCTCGCGTTTTTGCTTTTCGAAAAGTGTCATTCCGCTATCGTGCTTTACTGATGCGCGACCGTTTGGAAAATCGCCAAACGAGAAGTAGACTTCTTTTATTTTGTCTTTATTTTCTACGATACTGCGAACGAAATTTTCGTCCTCTGTCAACTGATAACCTATTATGAATTTCATACGTCGGTCTCTTTTCTTTTTTGTTTTTCTTGTTTTCAAGAATCAAAATCGAGGACTTCCCAATCGGCAGGCGGATCGCCGAGGTCGATGACGTCAACGGGTACTCCGCCGTTTAATGCAGATTGATGCGCCATAAGTCCGGGGATATTGTAACGCGCTACCGCCCATATATTGACGGGGGAGAGTTTTCCCGTCGCGTAGGCGCGGCAGAAGTCGTCGATAAGGAAGTGGTGCGTGCCGTTGTGTCCGTTTTTCAGACCTTCATACTCACGTGGAAGTCTCGCTTTCGGCTGAATAGGAGACATATCGTAAAATCCGTAGCCTTCCGCCACTTTTTGCAATCCTTCTTCGTAGTTTTCCGTGAGGAGATTGTAGATATATTCGGGTTGAAGTTCTTCTGTTACGTCGGTCATTGTGACGGTTTTCAGTTCGCCTTCGCATTTTGCAAGGTAGTGTCTCGCGACGGCAAATTCATAGCCACCGTCAGTACCGTAAAACTGCGATATGTAGGTTTCTGGCGCGTTCCAACCTACGCAACGGTTTTCGCTTATTCTCGCTATACCGCCGTTTGAAAGTTCGGCAAGCATTGCGCAGTTTGAGAAGGGGTTATCAAAGACGTTCTGTCCTTCTCTGCCGAAAATGTCGGTACGCGGACTTTCTTTATATCCCATTGCGACAACGCGTTTTATATACACTCCGGGCATTGAAGAAAGTATCATTGCGGTGGAGTGGGTGGGATAGAAGAAGGGCGGAATTCCTGCGTAACTTTTCCAATTCTCGCCTTCTGACGAGCGAAACGACTTTTCCATACGGTTTATATCGTGGTTGTAGTGCGCTTCTCCGTACGTGAATTTTCCGAAAGTGCCTTTTTTGAATTCGCGGCGGCAGAATACTGCGGCGGCGCGGTAGCAACCCGTCTCACCCATTGAGTAGGTAAGGCGAGTTTTTCTCACGAGGTCGGCAATTTCGGTAAGTTCTTCAACGGTGATACCGCCGGGGACTGCGCTATACACGTTCTTCCCTGCTTTTAAGGCTTGTATAACCATCGGGCCGTGCTTGTAGCGTTGCGTGAATATTGCAACGGAATTCACTTTATCACTTGCGAGCGCTTGTTCAAAGGAATCTATTATTTCAACGTCGAACATAGAGGAATATTCCTCTGCGCGCTCGCGAATGAGGTCGCAAACGTAGACCTTTTCCACTTCGGGATGCGCTTTAAAAAGCGGTACGAAATTGCGGCAGAAACTTCCGCAACCTATCATGGCTATTCTGATTTTTTCCTTTGACATAATTTTCTCCTTTTTTGTTGACTTTGACTTCTTTTTATGGTATACTGTGTGAGTTGTTTTTAATTAAAAAATAAAAAGAGGACGTAAAAATGAGTTTATTTGAACTTATAATTCTTGCAATCGGACTTGCAATGGATGCTTTCGCTGTGGCTATGTGCAAGGGACTTGCATTAAAGCGTGCGAGTGTCGGTCAGATGTCTGTTGTCGGCGCTTGGTTTGGCGGTTTTCAGGCTATTATGCCTATTATAGGATTTTTCCTCGGTATAAGTTTTTACAACTACATAGAAAATTTCGACCATTGGATAGCATTTATCCTTCTCGCTATAATCGGCGCGAATATGTTGCGCGAGGCGATTTTCGGCGACGGCGACGAATGTGACTGCGAATGCGGATGCGACGACTTATCCTTCAAAAAGATGCTTATTATGGCTATCGCAACGAGTATTGACGCATTGGCAGTAGGAATTTCTCTCGCTATGGCGGGCGCTAACATTTGGGTTGCGGCAATTCTTATCGGTGCTATAACATTTTCTCTTTCCGCTGTCGGCGTAAAGATAGGAAGCATCTTCGGTGCTCGTTTCAAAAAGAAAGCAGAGATATTCGGCGGTATCGTGCTTGTATGTATCGGTCTTAAGATACTTCTTGAGCATCTTGGCGTAATAGGTTTCTAATTTAAGATTACTATGAGAAGAGCGGTTTCGCTCTTCTCTTTTTATATATCCATTTTATTACTTTTTATTTTTAAATGCAATAAACAAAGTAAACTATAATTATAACAAAACAAACATTTTTATCTCTTATTTCCTATTGAAAAGAGTTTATTTTTGTGTTATAATAACAAAAGAAACATTAAAGGGGAATGAAAATGGATATTCAATCGTGTCAACCGACAGTAAGATACGTGCGTCATCTTTTCCACACTTTCGACTATCAGAAATTTCTTTTGGCGCATGATTACAGACTGTTTTTCGTGTGTGCGGGAGAACTTCGGATAACTTTCGAAAATGAAGAACACACCCTAAAGAAAAATTCGCTTATAATCTTTCCGCCCGCAACTCCCTACAAACTTTTTGCACAGTTGCAAACGGAATTTATAATTATGAATTTCGACTTAGAAAAAAGCGAGCATTTCTATACGCGACCGCCCGTTGAATCACAGTATTTTAACAGAGATAACATTTTTTCAACGCTTACCATACCGCCTTTCGACAAGATTTTCGTACTGCACGATTACGTTTCTGAAAAAGAAAGGCTAATGGAGATATACAATGAATTTATGCACGGCGGAAATTACAGCAACGAAATTACGTCATCGCTTATGAAAGCGGTACTTTTGAAATGCGTTTCTAAAAGTGAGCGAGAATATGAAAGTGAAAAGGCTTCTCCTTTAGCGAAAAAAATCAAGTCCTATATTGACAGACTTGACGAAAGCGAAAATATTACAAACGGCGATATTGCACGGCTTTTTTCATACCACGAAAATTATATCAACAACACTTTCCGCCGCGCTTTCGGGGTGTCGATACATTCGTATATAACGAAACGGAAAATAGCCTACGCAAAGCAAATTTTGCTCTCAACTGATATTTCTATATCGGAAATAGCGGCGAAGTGCGGTTTTTCGGGGGTATCGTATTTTTCCGAATGTTTCCGTCGCGAGACGGGAATGCGCCCAAGCGATTTCCGCAGTACGATTTGATTTTTAATAAAAAAACGAAGGACACAAAACGTCCTTCGTTTTTTTGTTTTATTACTGATTGAGTTTCTTTTTTGCGGCTTCTGCCTTCAAGCGTGTGGGGGCATCGAGGACACGCTTACGCAAGCGGATTGTTTTCGGTGTTACTTCGATGAGTTCGTCTTCCGCTATAAACTCGATAGCCTCTTCAAGTCCCATCTGCTTCGGGGTGATGAGGATAAGCGCTTCGTCTGCGCCCTTTGAACGAATTGCGGTAAGGTGTTTTTTCTTGCATACGTTGACTACTATGTCGCCCTGTTTCGGGTTTTCGCCTACTATCATACCTTCGTAAACGGGTACGGAAGGACCTATAAAGAGAGGTCCGCGGTCCTGAGTATTATAAAGACCGTAACTTGTGGTTTCGCCCGTTTCACTTGCAACGAGAGAGCCTGTAAAGCGAACGTTGATGTCGCCTTTATAGGGTTGATAGCCTTCGAAGATGGTGTTGAGTATACCCTCTCCGCGAGTGTCGGTCATAAATTCGCTTCTGTAACCGAAGAGGCAACGCGAGGGGATAAGATAGTAAAGGCGTGGACGGGGGCCTATGAGCTGCATATCGAGAAGGTCACCTTTACGGCTTCCGGGTTTTTCCATTACCGAACCCAT
>JAZOLR010000294.1:0-8093 GCA_045653255.1 Eubacteriales bacterium
GCGTTTTTGTTCAAACTCGTTTTAGCGGTAACATACATAGTCGGCGTACAGCGTTTCTTCCTTTGCGGCGAAGTCGTTTCCGATAAGACACGCACTAACGAGATATCAATGTATGCGTCAAAGGTTTCCGCTATACCCGAAGTACGTGCATTCTTACTTGATATGCAACGCTCAATAGCAAAAACAAATAGCGTTATTATGGACGGTCGCGACATTGGCACGGTAATTTTCCCCGATGCAGACGTCAAGATATTCCTCACGGCAAGCAAGGAAGCGAGAGCAAAGCGCAGATATGCAGAACTTGCCGAAAAGGGTATTGAAACGAGTTACGAAGAAGTACTCGCGGATATGATACAAAGAGATAAAAACGATAGCACGAGAGCAGTTGCCCCTGCGGTAGCAGCACCTGATGCGGTTATACTCGATAACTCCGACCTTTCTGCAGAAGAAACCGTTACCGAAGCGGTACGTATCATCGAAGAAGGATTAAAAAAAAACGAAACTAATATAAACGACGAAAAAAAAGCAAAAAAAAACGATAACGAAAGCAAAGTAGAATATTCAAAATTCTACAACTTCATTCACGTTACTTTTGCGAAGTTTTTGCGTTTTGCAATGCGCTTGAATATTGTGGGTGCTGAAAACGTACCGTTTGAAGACGGTTGTATAGTTTGTGCCAATCACGTTTCACTCTGGGACGTACTTACAATATCCGCAAGTTTCCCAAAATCAAGAAGACTTCGCTATCTTGCCAAAGCGGAACTTTTCAGAATTCCTATACTCCGCTCACTCATTGTCGCTCTCGGTGCGTGCCGTCTTGAAAGAAAAGGCAGCGACGTTGCCGCGATGAAAAAGGCGATAACTCTCGTAAAAAACGGCGAAATGGTAGCGATATTCCCTCAAGGCACAAGATGCGCAGGCGAAAACCCCGCAGACACCCCCGTCAAAAACGGCGCAGGAATGATAGCATACCATTCAAAGTCTCAGATCCTCCCCGTATGCATAAAGACGAAAAGGCAAAAATATTTGATTTTCCGCCGTATAGACGTTATTATCGGCAAGCCTATTCCCTACTGTGAACTCGGATTTGAAAACGGCGGCAGCAAGGAGTATAAGGCAGTAACCGACAAGATTTTTGCCGAGATTTGCTCACTTGGCGGATTTTCACCCTCAAAAGAAAAGAGCGAATAAAAAATGAGCATAGAAATAGCAAACCACGCAGGTTTCTGTTTCGGAGTCAAACGCGCTACCGACTACGTAGAAGAACTTATTGAAAAAAACGACACCGACACGGAAATATATACTCTCGGGAAGTTGATTCACAACGACGTCTACATTGCTTCACTTGAAGCGCGAGGCGTTCACAGTATCGGCATTGACGAGATAGAAGAAATATTGGAAAACGGCATAAAAGAAAAAAACGTGTGCCTTATCGTGCGTACACACGGTATCCCTCTTTGCGATGAAGAAAAATTGAGAGCGCTTGAAAAAGAGCATTCAAACTTCACGGTAAAGGATCTTACCTGCCCTTACGTAAAAAGAATACACAAAATAGCAGACGAAAACACAAACGAAGACTCGTCTTTTATTCTTCTCGGAACGGAAGACCACCCCGAAGTGCAAGGCATACTCAGTCACGTAAAGGGAGAAAAACACGTATTTTCAACCGAAGAAGAATTCAAAAAGTTGGAAAATGATGGTATTTTTGAGAAAAAAGACCTGATATTTGCCGCACAAACCACACAAAATCTAAATCTGTGGAAAAAAAGTCAAAAAAATATCGAAAAACTATATACAAATGCAAAAATTTTTGATACAATATGTAGAGTGACCGAAGATAGACAAACCGAGGCTCTTTCACTTGCCGAAAAGTCTGACGCCGTAATAGTTGTCGGCGGAAAGACAAGTTCAAACACAGCGAAGTTGTACGAACTCTGTAAGAAGTCGTGCAGTAACACTTTCTGGGTTGAAACGGCAGAGGAACTGCCCGCGGGACTTGACGGTCAAAATTCTAAAATTGCAATAACCGCCGGAGCCTCAACTCCGAGCGATATAATAATGGAGGTTTACAAAAAAATGACTGGCGAAAATTTTGAACTCATGCTGGAAGAATCACCCACAACTTTACATAGAGTAGAAACAGTACACGGTAGCGTTACGGCTATAACAGACAATGAAGTCTATGTAGATCTTGGTACAAAAGTTACGGGAATTATCCCCCGCGAACAGATAACTGACGACAACGCTGCTGACCTGCGTAAAATGTTTGAGATAGGAAGCGACATCACCGCTTTCGTAATCAGAGTTGAAGACGGAAAGGGTACTGCTACACTCTCAAAGAAGAGAGTAGACGCTGACAACAGTTGGGTTACTCTTCGCGACCTTTACAAAGAAGGCGCAGTTCTCGAAGGAAAAATCACAAAGGCACTCAAGGGCGGTCTTCTCATCGCTATCGGTGCAAACGAAATATTCATTCCTGCTTCTCAGACAGGTATGGCAAAGGACGAAGACTTCTCTTCTCTCGTTGGCACTACTCAGAGTGTAAGAATCATCGACATCGACGAACATCGCAAGCACGCAGTTGCATCCATCAAGGTTATCCTCAACGAGCAGCGCAAAGCAGCAGAGGCTGCTGCATGGGCAGAAGTTGAAGAAGGCAAGCACTATATGGGTACTGTTAAGAACTTTGCAAGTTACGGTGCATTCGTTGACATCGGCGGCATCGACGGTATGGTACACAACTCCGAACTTTCTTGGAAGCGCATCAAGCATCCTTCTCAGGTTCTTACCATCGGTCAGGAAATCGACGTTTACGTTAAGGAAGTTGACGTTGAAAAGAAGCGCATTTCTCTCGGTTACAAGACTCAGGAAATGGATTCTTGGTATCAGTTCACAAAGAAGTTTAGCGTAGGCGACGTAGCAAAGGCTAAGATAGTAAACATTATGCCTTTCGGTGCATTCGCTGAAATCTGTGACGGTGTTGACGGTCTTATCCACATTTCTAAGATTTCTCACGACAGAATCAACGATCCTAACGAAGTTCTTACTGTTGGTCAGGAAGTTGACGTTAAGATTACTGAAATCGACGACGAGCATCGCAAACTTAGTCTCTCTATGAAGGCTCTTATCGAAGACACAAAGAGAGCAGAAGAAAAGGCTCGCAGAGAAGCAGAAAAGGCAGAGAGAATCGCAGCGGCTGAAGCGGAAGCAGCAGAAAAGGCTCAACTCGAAGCAGAGATGGCTCCTTACATCGTAAAAGTTATCGACTAATTTAATTTCTATATTAAACAAAACACCCGAATTCAAATGAATTCGGGTGTTTTGTTTTTTGTTTGAAAGATTAAAGTTCTTTTACGTCTTCTTCGGTAACTACGTTGATTGCGTTATTTTTAAGCACTTCAACCGCAGAATCGAGATTATCGGGGCGAATTATAGTGATAGCCTTTTCGTGATCTTTTCCGACGAATGCGTACATATACTCGATAACGGTACCGCCATTGCTCAACGTGGTGAGTATCTTCGAAAGACCGCCGGGCACGTCATCAATTACAACGCCTATTACTTTCGTACGTCTTACGGTTATTCCTGCTTCGGAGAGTACGGAAATCGCCTTTTCCGTATTGTCTACTATAATACGGAGTATTCCGAAGTCTGCCGTATCGGCTATTGAAAGTGCTCTCATATTTATCTTGTTCTGCGCGAGAAGGTCCACTATTGCGGCAAGTCTTCCCTGCTTGTTTTCAACGAAAACTGATAATTGCGTGATTGTCATAACGATTTTCTCCTTATCTGAGTTTTCTGTTATCTATTACGCGCTTCGCTTTTCCTTCGCTTCTTGTAATAGATTTGGGGTTTACGAGATGTACTTTTACACCTATACCGAGAGTGGAGCGGAGTTCTTCCGTAATCTTTCTTTCTACCGCAACAACGGATTTAACGTCATCTGAGAAGAGTTCTTCTGTCATTTCAACATTGAGGTCAAACGTATCTGTGTTATTTACACGGTCAACTATTATCTGATAGTTGGGAGTTACACCGCTTGACTTCACTATTACTTCTTCAATCTGTGACGGGAATACGTTTACACCGCGTATAATAAGCATATCGTCGCTTCTACCGCTCGGCTTATTCATACGAACGTGGGTTCTTCCGCACTTGCAAGGCTCATAGTTGAGAGAACAGATATCTCTTGTTCTATATCTTATCAAGGGGAATCCTTCTTTTGTCAACGTAGTAAATACAAGTTCGCCTGAACTTCCTTCCGGCAATACTTCAAGGGTGTCGGGGTCTATTATTTCGGGAATGAACATATCTTCGGAGACGTGCATTCCTTCCTGATACTCACATTCATAGGAGACACCGGGGCCCATTATTTCGGAAAGTCCGTAGATGTCGTAAGCCTTGATATTGAGTTTTTCTTCTATTGCGTGACGCATTTCTTCTGTCCAAGGCTCTGCGCCGAAAATACCTGCTTTAAGTTTGAGTTGGTCTTTTATTCCCATTTCCTCGATAGTTTCACCAAGGAAAAGTGCATAAGAGGGGGTGCAACACAAAACGTTAGAACCGAAGTCCACCATTGTCTGTATCTGCATGTGCGTGTTTCCTGCCGACGTAGGAATGACTGTCGCACCTACCTTACTCGCGCCGTCGTGTGCACCGAGACCTCCTGTAAAGAGACCGTAGCCGTAGGAGACCTGAACGAATGAATCTTCGTCTGCGCCTGTCGCTTTAAGCGCACGTGCAAAGCAGTCAGACCACAAGTCGAGGTCTTTTTTCGTGTAACCTACTACTATTTTCTTTCCTGTAGTTCCCGACGAAGCGTGAACGCGGACAATGTTCTTCATAGGCTCTGCAAAAAGTCCGTAGGGGTAATAGTCGCGCAAGTCTTGCTTATAAGAAAAAGGAAGTTTTGAGAGGTCTTCTACGCCGTGAATATCTTCGGGTTTGAGTCCCATCTCATCCATTCTTGTACGGAAGAGTTCTACTCTTTCGTACATTCTTTTTACCTGCCACACAAGACGCTCGCTTTGGAGTTTTTTGAGTTGCTCGCGAGGCATACACTCAATGTCTTTTTGAAAAATCATTATTTTTCGCCTCCGTAATTGTAGCCGATCTCAAAAGCGCGCAGATTTGCTTCAAGGAATTTCGGCGGCACGGTGGTCTTTATGGTTTCAACCCATACGTCGTAAGGAATGTCAGTGTTTTTAGCCATAACACCCATAAGGACTACGTTTACTGACTTGAAGTTTCCTGCTTTAATAGCAAGGTCAAGGGCGTCAAGAGTTATTATGTTTGCTTTTGCTGATATTTTTTCTATTATGTCTTTCGGATACTCCATAGCACCTGTTATTACGGGCATAGGAGAAATTTCTCTGTTGTTTATTATCATTATTCCGCCTTTTTTGAGGTAAGGGAGTGCGCGATACGCCTCCAAAAGTTCAAAAGCGAGAATGATGTCTGCTTCACCCTTGTCTATGATAGGTGAATATACTTTATCGCCGTATTTTACGTAGGTAACAACGCTTCCGCCTCTCTGACTCATTCCGTGAACTTCCGAAACTTTTACGTCGTATCCGCGGCTTATAACGGTATTTCCGAGTATTCTTGAAGCGAGGAGTGTTCCCTGACCGCCTACGCCTACTATCATTACATTTTTCGTCATTTCTTAGTCCTCCTTCTTTTCTATGGCATCAAAGGGGCACACGTTGATGCAAAGACCGCATCCGTTACATTGAGTGGGGTCAATCTTCACTTCGCCGTCAATTACGGAAATTGCAGGGCAACCGAGTTTCATGCACTTTTTGCACTTCTTACATTTCTCACTGTTTATCTCGCAGTGTCCTGTATATTTAACGCTCTTCAAAAGTGCGCAGGGACGTTGTGCGATGATGACGGAAGGTTCTTCCCTATTGGTTTCTTCTTTTACTACCTTTTCGAAATTGTCAAGGTCAAACGGGTCGGCAACGACTACGTTGTCTATACCAACCGCACGGCAAAGCGCGAGAAGGTCGACTGCGCGAGTTTCTTCGCCTCTTATTGTGTAACCTGTCGTGGGGTTATTCTGATGTCCTGTCATACCCGTGATAGAGTTATCAAGGATTATTACTGTATTTGCGCCCTTGTTGTAAACGATATCTATAAGTCCTGTTATACCCGAATGAATAAAGGTAGAATCGCCTATAACGGATACGAGTTTCTTATTAAACTCGCTTCCGCGTGCTTTTGCCATACCGAGAGCCGCGCTAACGGATGCGCCCATACAAATAGTCGTATCTACGCTTGCAAGAGGAGCAACTGCACCGAGAGTATAACAACCGATGTCGCCCGAAACAACGAGACCGAGTTTTTTAAGCACGTAGAAGGTCGCTCTGTGGGGGCAACCTGCACACATTACGGGGGGACGTACGGGAATTGTTTCGTCTGCTACGTCAAATTCGGGAGCATCTTCGCCGAGGATTGCCTTCTTTATCATTGCGGGGGTATATTCGCCGAGCAAGGTGAAGAGATTCTTTCCTTCCACTTCGATACCTGCCGCACGGCAAGCATTTTCTATAACGGGGTCAAGTTCCTCAACAACTACTACCTTTTTCACCTTTGCGGCAAAAGCCTTGAGTTTTTCTGTCGGCAACGGATATACCATACCGAGTTTGAGGTAACTTACCTTATCACCGAGGGCTTCTTTTGCGTACATGTAGGAGATACCTGACGTGATTACGCCTATCTCTGCATTCTCGTTTATTTCTTCTTTGTTAAGGCAAGAGGTATTGGCAAACTCTTCAAGTGCCTTTATTCTCTCTTCAACTACCACGTGGCGTTTTACTGCCATTGCGGGCATCATAACGTATTTGGGGATATTCTTTTCGTAGGGTTTGAGTTCGTCGTTTGCTCTTTCGCCAAGTTCAACCAAACTCTGCGAGTGAGAAACTCTTGTAGAAAGACGAATGAAAACGGGAGTATCGAATTTTTCGCTTATATCAAATGCTACGCGGGTAAACTCTTTGCATTCCTCGGAGTCGGAAGGTTCGAGCATTGCTATCTTTGCGGCTTCTGCGTAATGACGGGAATCCTGCTCGTTCTGAGAAGAGTGCATTCCGGGGTCGTCTGCTACGCAGAAAACAAGACCGCCGTTTACGCCTGTGTAACTTACTGTAAAAACAGGGTCAGCCATAACGTTAAGGCCTACGTGCTTCATACACGACATACTTCTCGCACCGCCAATGGATGCGCCTATCGCAACCTCTGCCGCTACTTTTTCATTAGGCGACCATTCTGCATATATTTCATCGTATTTTACGATGTTTTCGGTAATTTCGGTAGAGGGAGTACCTGGGTAAGATGCTACGACACGAACGCCCGCTTCGTATGCACCTCTGGCAACTGCCTCGTTTCCAAGCATTAACTTTTTCATTATGTATTTTTTCCTTTCGGGGTTACTTAATTTCGTTTTGTTGTGCGACTACGCTTTCGCCACAGTAAATCTGACGGAGTTTCGGTTTTTCGATTTTACCCGTGGGATTTCTCGGCACGTCTGCAAAAATCACTTTGCGAGGGCGTTTATATCTCGGCAGTTCGTAGCAGAAATCTTCAACCTCTGCTTCTGTAAGTGTCATTCCGTCTTTTACCTGAATGATGGCGGCGGCAATTTCACCAAGTCTTGCATCGGGAAGACCGATAACTGCTACGTCGCTTATCTTATCATTCTTGCGCAAGAAGTCTTCTATCTGAACGGGGTAAAGGTTTTCTCCTCCCGAAATAATTACGTCTTTCTTTCTGTCAACAAGGAAAATAAATCCGTCTTCATCTTCCTGCGCCATATCCCCTGTATGCAACCAACCGTCGAAAAGAACTTCAGAAGTTGCTTTTTCGTCTTTGTAGTATGCGGTCATAACACCGGGGCCTTTGACAGCAAGTTCACCGACTTCGCCGCGTTTTACGGTTTCACCGTTTTCGTCAATTATCTTTGTCTGCCATCCGAAGCCTGCCTTTCCTATTGCGCCGACCTTGTGAATATTCTCAACGCCGAGATGAACGCAACCGGGGCCTATTGATTCGGAAAGACCGTAGTTCGCATCATACTGATGCGAGGGGAAATA
>JAZOLR010000295.1:0-4553 GCA_045653255.1 Eubacteriales bacterium
GACGAACTTGCGAAGCCTTTCTTTGATTGGCTTGAAGAAAACGCGTATAAATACGGTTTCATCTTCCGTTATCCCGCTGATAAGGTTGAATATACGGGAATTGAGCCTTCCGTTGCAGATGAAGATTTCCACGTCCGCTACGTAGGAAAAGCGCACGCGCTCTTTATGAAACAGTATGACCTCTGCTTTGAGGAATACATTGATTACTTGCGTAGTTACGAACACGGTAAGTATCACCTCATTATGTACTTTATCGGTACGCAGTATGAAATATTCTTCGTGAAGAATGAGGCAGAACTCAACACCGCGAGAATTACTTGGGACGCGACCTATGAAATTTCAGGGAACAACGTAGACGGCTTTATAGTAACCCTCTACCGCGACCTTACCCTCGATGAATAAATAAAAAAATGCTTTCTCAAATTTGCGTTTGAGAAAGCATTTTTTTGTAGGGAAATAAACCGCAAAAATCTCGCATAAAAAGCAAACAAAAAAAGCAACACTCGTCAGCGTTGCTCTTTTTGTTTTGTACACGAAATTACGAATTACCGAAAAGATCTCCGATATCAACGTTGTTATCTTTGCTGGTGGTAATGATGTCGGAAGAAGAAATAACAACTACTTCGATTTCAGGCTTCGTGTAAAGTTCAGTCTTAACCATTGGTGAATCCTCCATTACATTGATCAATATATAATAATTATAACAACCTAACGTATTACACTGTTATTATACACTATACATATTGTTTTGTCAATAGTTTATAATAAAATATTTTTATTTTTTGAAATTATTGTTAGTTATTACTGTTATCTCGGGAAACAAGTTCCTTTATTTCGTCAAAAGAGAGACCGTATTTTTCTGCAATATCACGTGCGTAACTCTTTCCGTCAGGCTTTGCACGCTTGATTTTGAATGAGCGTTTTCCTTCTTCTATACCTGCAACAAGCGTGTCTATCTTTATGCCGCCTGCCTCAAGTGAACGCTCGTTTATCGCATCTATAGACGCCGCGAGTTCGTGCAAGTGTGTAGAGAAAATTCCGCGGCACTTGCAAATTCCGAATCCTGCGAGTATCTCTGCCGCGATATAAGACGCTTCGTAAGAGCCGGTTGAAGACAGAGACTCGTCAAGAAGCAAGAGACTGTTTTCAGTCATAACACTGAAAATTTCGTGCAATCGCGCACATTCTTCACCGAGACGACCTTTATCTATCGTTGTTTCCGCACCGTCAGGGAAGTGGGTAAATATAGCGTCAACGGGGCTTATTCTCGCACTCTTTGCAGGTACGTAAAGACCGAGTTGCATCATTGCTTGAGCAATACCGAGAGCACAGGTAATAACCGATTTACCGCCTCTGTTAGGGCCTGTAAGCACGTAGAATCTTCCCTCGTCGTCAAAGGCGAAATCATTGTCGACAACTTCGTCTTCAATCTGTAAAGCAACGTCGGGATTGTAAAGAGAAATAGCAGAAAATGCCTTTTCCGACATAGGTGCAATTTCAGGTACGCACAAAGGACAGTTGCGGGAGAGAAGTTTTTTAGTCACCTCTCCTGCGCGTGTAATGAATTCTATTTCGGGCAAAATCTTCAAAAGAAAGTCCGTGTTTGCGAGTACGTACTCGTCAACTATAGCGCGCCAAGATTTTACCGACGTGCGGAATACCTCGTCGATAGCAGAGTTGAACGCGCTCACAAGTGCCTCGCGTCTGTTGTCCGACTGACCTTTTCCGAACGGTGCAAGAGGTGCGATACAAGTCATCGAATCGTTTTTAAAACTCATACGAAGTATCTTGTCGAGAATTTTTCCGGACTTGAAACTTTCCGCATTTATAGAGATAACTCCTGCCTCGCACGGACGCAGTTGCGCGTCAAGGTTAACACCGACAGTGATACTCTTTACCTCATGTACCCTCTGTGCGAGTTGTGAGAGTTTCTCGTTCAGTTCACGGTAATATTCACTTTTTGCAAGTTCAGTAACCGCTTCGCAAAGACGTGTAAACGCCGCGCTCTTTATCTTGTCACTGACAGAAGAAAGCCCTGCGAAAAGAGTGTCGATGCAACTGACGTAGAGTTCTATTTCCGTTATACTGTAAAGATATGACTCGCCCGAAGAGTTTGTTTTGTTGTTGTCGAGACGGCGCAATTCCGTAATGTCGAAAAGTATGGGGAGTGCACGGTTCAAAGTCTCCGAAAGTTCGGGTATATTTATCATATCTCCTACGGCGTCTTGACGGTATTTAATTACTTCTTCGTCGTAAGTGAAGAAATTGCGTATACTGCTATTTTTGAGTGAAAACACTCGCGACAGTCCCATTTCATCACATACAACTTCGCTTATATTTGGCAAATTAGACGGAGAAGTATGACGCATCATGCTTTCTTCCGAAGGATATATCAGGCTCAAAAATGAGTTTTCCAAAATCTAAAACCTACCTTAATAATTTATATATAAATAAGTATATCATAAATTTATTCTAAAATCAATACAAAATTTCAATACTCTCGAAACTGCAAATGCGAGAAAAATACGGTGTGTCACAATTAAGCGACACACCGTTAATTTTATTTGTTTTTGTTGCTATATTCGTAATGATAGCCGTATCTGTATCTTCCGTACTTGCTGTAATATCCGTAGCGATATTTTGAATAGAAATATCCACCTGTCTTAAGATTTACGTCATTGAGAACAAATCCGATTATATTTGAGCCAACCTTTTTCATAGATTCGATAGCAGCACTCAATTGAGGTCTGTCATCATATCCGCTTCTTACAACGAAGATATAACCTGTTATAAGGTGGTTAGGCACAATACAGTCGGAAACGACAGTAACAGGAGGGAAGTCGACGAATATAACGTCATAAGTTTCCTTTAACTTCGCTATAAGCGTTTCCATATTCTCACTTGCAAGCAACTCCGCAGGGTTTGGCGGAATTCTTCCCGATGGAAGAAGGTCAAGATTTTCAACGAAAGTGTGGATAATGAGGTTGTCAAGATTTGTTTCAAGTCCTGCAAGATACTCACTTACTCCCGTCGTTTGAGTTATGCTGAAAACTTTCTGCTGTGTCGGACGTCGCAAGTCGCAGTCAATAAGCACTACCTTCTTTCCGAGTTGTGCGAATGCTTGTGCAAGGTTTGCTATAACGACAGACTTTCCGGAGCCACTGTACGAACTCGTTACAGAGTATACAGGACACTTTTCTTTCTTTCCCGTGTAAAGAATATTTGTTCTTATCGTCTTGAAAGATTCGGAAAGTGCAAACGGAGAACGCTTGTTTACAAGAGCCTTTTCGTATGATGCATTGTTGAGTTCTGCCATCAATTCGTTCCCCCTTTTTCTTTTTTTGTGTTAGAGTGTTTTTTCTTTTTTTGTGTTTCGTTTTCAATTGTGGGAACTACTCCAAGAATAGGGAGTTCAAATGAAGCGAGGTCTTCTTCCGTGCGAACGTGATTATCAAGAAGATTTAATATTATAAAGAATAACGCACTGACGAAAAATCCAAGAGCCGCACCGATAACAACCGTAGTAGTTGTTCCGGGATTATCATAAGTCAATGCAAGTTTCGGGGGGTTCAAAACCTTTACTGAACCTGCTTCAACTATGCTGATTATTTCGGAGGGAGCATATTTTTCGACCGCCTTCGCAATAGCGTATGCTCTTTGGGGGTCGGTGTCGGATACTTTTACGTAAAATGCTTCCGTTCCGTCTATAGAACCTGCATAAAGCATAGAACGTAACTTTCCAATACTGTAATCTACTCCTGACTCTTCAATTACGTCTTGCAGAAACGAATCGCTGTTTTTGAGTACAACCGTGTAAGAATCTACGAGTGTCTTTGCCGCAGTCAATTCATTTCCAAGTTGACCGTTGATTCTGTCAGACACTATATAAAACTTTACTGTCGACGAATACTTTTTGTCCACGAAGTTGTTCGTATAAACTCCGGCAATCACCGCAAACAAAAGCGCAACAATAAGTATATACACCCACGATTGTCTGAGTATGTTAAGTATGTGTATTATACTTATTTCTTTCTCGTATACGTTATTATTTTCTTCCATAAAATTCCCCTTAAGTGTTTCTATACCCTCAAGGTGAAAGCGCCTTGAGGGTATATTCTTTATCAGTTAGCCGCGTCTACTATTGCAGTAAACTTGTCTGTCTTGAGGGATGCGCCGCCAATAAGACCGCCATCAATGTTTTCTTTTGCCAAGAGTTCTTTTGCGTTTGCATCGTTCATAGAACCACCGTACTGAATGGTGATTTTCTCTGCTGCCTTTTCGCTGTAAAGACCCTTGATTACGTTTCTGATGATACCGCACGCTTCGTCTGCCTGTTCGGGAGTAGCCGTCAATCCGGTACCGATAGCCCAAACGGGTTCGTATGCGATAATAATATACTTGAGGTCTTCTTCGGGAATACCTGCAAAGTCGAGTTTTGTCTGCATGGAAACGATTTCTTCTGTGATTCCTGCCTGTCTTTCTTCGAGCATTTCACCGAGGCAGAGAATAACTTTGAGACCTGCCGCGAGAGCCGCCTTTGTACGAAGATTTAC
>JAZOLR010000296.1:0-13234 GCA_045653255.1 Eubacteriales bacterium
CTGAATCGCCCAGACGGTCGGCAAAAAATTTTTACACTCCCACGCGGTAACTCCGCAAATCCGTCAGTCATGTAAATCACGATATCATTATACACAACACACGTAGTTTTGTCAATAGTTTTTGAAAAATTTGTTGCAAAAAAACACAATATTTTGTGTTTGTATACAAAACTTGACACTATCCCTTGTGTTGCACATAAAATTTTGTCAATATATAGTATTGTGAAAAATTGTTGTTTTGCGCAATGAAAAAGAACGGCGAGAAGTTTTTATACTTTCGCACTTTAATAAACCTATACCGTGACAAAACGAATTTGATACGGCTCAGAAAAATAAAAGTTTCAGCGAATCGAAGACGCGGAAACTTTTTTGTATATTCAATCATATCTTTTCGGGTTATTGGTTTCACCTAGCAAATAATCAACACTTGTATTATAAAATCTTGCAAGTTTTATCAATATGCTCGTGGGAATATCGTTCTCCCCTGTCTCGTATTTAGAATATCCCGTTTGCGACATTCCAAGCATTTTCGCCACCTGCGTCTGATTCATATCGCGGTCTTCTCTCAAGTCACGTATTCGTGAATACATACAATCCCCCTGCGAACGAAATTACTAAATATATTGAAATTATTATAGCCTAACCTGTTTCAGAGTATTGACTTTTAATCTGAAATAGGTTATAATTACTTAAATCTCAAAAAAAATAACATTTTGGACGAAAAATGAAAAAGAAAAACTCATTAACAAAACTTGCGCTGTTGGCGTTTGTCATCTACGCGTGCATCTTTACGCTCATTTCCTGCGTAGAAGTAAAAACACCTGACACAACCGAGCAAAAAAGCGACACAACCGTAACCACAACAAAAGAAAACACCGAAGCGAATTTGCCTACAGTCACCGAAAACACACCCTCGACGACAACAAAAGCACCTGCGACGACAACAAAAGCACCTGCTACAACCACCGCCCCCGCAAAATTTGAAGAAGTCACAGCAGTTGACAACAACGAATGCGTCATCAAAATAAAAGGTCTTTCCGACACCATTTTAGGACTTTCGCTCAAAATTGAGTTGGAAAACAAGTCCCAAGAAAAGACCTATATGTTCACAATAGAGGACCTTTCAATAAACGGAGTTGAGTGCAGCGCTTTCTTGGCGGAAGATGTTGCCCCGACGAAAAAGGCTATTTCAAGCGTAATCATTACAACCGATGCACTTGAAGAAGCAGGCATAAAGGAATACACAGATATTAAAATAAAATTCAGAGTATACGACACAAACGATTGGTTATCCGACGACGTTGCTTTGAAAAGCGTACACGTTTATCCTTTGGGAGAAGAAAAAGCAGTAAAATATATCCGAGAGGCTAAAGAAGGCGACATTGTAATAGTTGATAACGAGTTCGTAAAAGCAGTAATTACAGGTTATCACAACGACATTTTATTGGGTTACGGTGCAAAACTCTACATAGAAAATAAAACCGATGGCGAGGCAATGTTCTCTGTAGACGAATCTTCCGTTAACGGCTTTATGGCAGACCCGTACTTCGTGCATATACTTGCCGCAGGCACTTGCGCGTTTACCGACATTTCTTGGTATTCTTCCACACTTGAAGAAATAGGAATCACCGAACCACAGGAAGAAATCACGAACATTGAATTTATATTTAAAGCGCAGGACTACAGCAATTTGTTGGGCGACAAATACTGCGAAGAACTTGTAAAAATAGACAAATAATAAACAAGGGGGCTGTCTGTCGTATTTAGGCATAACCACAAGCAAACGAAAAATTTTGCTCTAAACCCGAAGAGCCCCTTAAAAACAAAGGAATAGCGATAAAAAGAACTCAATTTTTTGCACAAAAAATTGAGTTCTTTTGCTTTTTGCAAGCATAAAGCATCTGTTTATCGCTATTCTTTATGAGACAGTCCCTTTTTCAATACCTAATTAAAAGCAAATGCTTTTTTTATTGACATTTTATATATATAATTGTATAATCTAATTGAAGTTTCGCTATGCGGAATTTAGAGCAAAATATCCCGAAAGGGAGAAAAGAATATAAGAGAAAGGGAACAAATTGAAAATGAAAAAACCGTTTTTTAGAATTTTCCTTATTTCGCTTGCCGCTATTTTGTGCGTGTCGGCATTTTCGCTCGGCGCGTGGGCGACTGTGAAAGAACTTTCACCGTCGGCAAAATATGCAGAGCACGAGGGCATTCTTCTCTGGGGAAACACAACTCCCCCTTATAATAATATGGGAGAAAACACCGACGAAATACCAATGATTTATCCCTACATAGCCGAAAACAATCCCACGGGAATTTGCGCGGTTATTTACCCCGGCGGCGGCTACTCGCACCTCTCGAAAGAAAACGAGGGTTCGAAGATAGCGCAATTTCTCAACGAGAACGGAATTACCGCATTCGTTGTACACTACCGCACAACCGATTACGGAAAGCAGGATTATGACTACCGCGCTATTCTTTCCGACGGACTTCGCGCAGTGAAGCACGTGCGATATAACGCAGAAGAATACGGAATAGACCCCGACAAGATATTTACGATAGGCTTTTCGGCAGGCGGTCACCTCACTTATATGTCGGGAACGCATTATGATTTCGCAGTGGAAGACCCTGCATACGCGCCCGACGAGATTGACGAAGTGAGCGCGCGACCGAATGCTATCGCGCCCTGCTACGCAGTTTGCACTATTGAGAAATCCTACTCGAATTCGGGCACTCGCACGGTATTCGCGCAGGGTGATGCGGAACTTGAACATTTCTTCTCTGCGGAAAACTCCGTCACCGAAGACACACCGCCCACTTTCTTGTGGCACACTTGGGACGACGGCACAGTTCCTGTAAAGAATTCGCTTGACTTCGCAAAAGAATTGGCGAAATACGGTATCCCCTGCGAGATGCACCTTTACGCGCAGGGAAGCCACGGTATAGCACTCGCGAAAGACAATCCTACCGCGTATACCTGGTCTTCGTACCTTGTGAAGTGGGCATTCCGCATACTTTCCGAATAACAACGCGAGAAAAGAGGTAAATACAATGAAAAAATATCTTATTTTTACTAAAATTCTTATACTCTCACTCTCGCTTTTCGCTTGCGGTGAAACGAAAACACCCGAAAAGAGCACCCCGACGACCGAAGCCACCACCACGCAGAAAGTGCCGAAAACCGAACGCGCACCCGAAGTTGTAGTAAATATGGCAGAAGTGCCCGAGGCGGCAACGCCTAACGAGAGATTTGCAGACCACCCCGCGCTCGCGCTTTGGGATGACGTATCGCTTGTTCCGTCTTATGCCGAGTTTGAGAATATTCCTTGCTTTGTGCCCTATCTTTCAGAGGGCGACGGCGGACTTATAATTATCGTGCAGGGCACGACAGACGACGGCGCGTATTATGAAAACGAGGGCGCACCCGTTGCAGAATACTTAAATTCGCTCGGTTATGACGTGCTTATATGCAAGTACCGTCCGACAGATGCGTATACCGCGGCAGAGGATATTCGCCGCGCGGTCTCTCTTGCGCTTTATACGGCGAGTGACTTCGGCGTAAACAGTACGAAGGTTGCTCTTATGGCATTTGGAAACGGCGCGCTTGCCTCGTTTATCACTTGTTGCGACTATGCAAATATGTCGGCAGTTGACGGAATAGACACAATCCCCGCGAAACCCGCCGCGCTCTTGCTTATAAACCCCGATATGAAAAACGAAAACGGTCCGTTTGCGAATGCGACACACGAGAAAGCCCCCGCGCAGAGTTTGCGTTTGGGTATCTACTACGATGCAGAAGTGCCTTACTATAATGACGTAATAGACTTTGCATACAAGGCAAAAGACGAATACCGCTTGATTTCTGCGGAAGTCCACTCGCTTGAATTCCCCGAAGAATTTGAACTTGACGGCGAAAGAGCAGAGGCGTATGCGGAATTTTACTCGCTTGTACAGAACTTCCTTAAATCCTTGAAGTTCAGTTAAGTAAACCAAACTTTACAAAATTAACATATAAGAGGCAAATATGTGGTATAAAGACTGTTACAGACGCCATTTGTGCGATATGCATATCGACGATTGGCACGAAAGTTTTCTACGTGATTTTTCCCCTGACGAATATCTTTTTAACCTCAAGCGCGCAAATATACAGAGCGCGATGTTGTATTTTCAGTCTCACGTCGGTTTGTGCTACTACCCGACGAAGATAGGAAAAATACACGAAAACTTCAAAAACTCACCCGACAAAATGAAAATTCTTGCGGACAAGTGCAGAGAAAACGGAATTTTCGTCACGGGATATTACAGCCTCATATACAACAACTGGGCGCACGATAACCACCCCGAATGGCGAATGGTAGACGAGTCGGGATTTTCAAAGCGCGACGGCGGAAACGATATATCCGCAGAGTTTGCAAGCAATGAAAACAAAGAGTTTCGCTACGGTCTTTGCTGCCCGAACAATAAAGAATACAGAGAATTCGTATTCCCGCAGATAAAAGAGATGTGCGAGTATTTCTCGTTTGACGGAATGTTTTACGATATGCTTTTCTGGCCTCATTCCTGCCATTGCAAGTCCTGCCGCGAGCGATACTCCCGTGAGGTAGGGGGAGAAATTCCCACCCGCGAGGATTGGAGCGACCGCGTATGGCTTGACTATATGAAAAAAGAGAGAGAATGGATGGGCGAGTTTGCAGACGAGGTAACAAGGTATACAAAATCCCTTTGCCCCAACGTAAGCGTTGAGCATAACGTCGCGTATTCCGCGCTCCCTCTCGGCACTACCGCAAACTGCGAGGAAGTTATCTCCGCCTGCGACTACGCAGGGGGCGACCTCTACCGTGATATGTACAGTCAATCGTTTGCCTGTAAGTTTTACAGGGGAATAACGAAAAATCAACCGTTTGAATATATGTTTTCGCGTTGTGCGCCAAATCTCGGCGCGCATACACAACTAAAGTCAAAAGATATGATGAAAAGCGCGGTGGCGCTCACTTTGGCAAACCACGGCGCGACCTTGATAATCGACGCAATAGACCCCGTCGGCACACTTGACGAAAGAGTTTACTCTGCGATAGGCGAGGTGTTTTCCGAACTTTCGCCATACGAAAAGTATATTTCGGGCGTGCCGAGAGAGGATATAGGACTTTACTACAGTCTCAAAAGTAAATTCAACCCCCGAAACGAAAAAGAGACGAACTATCTCGGCGTGACGAACACCTCTCGCGCGTTTATCGAGAGAAACGTTCCATACGGAATAGTCGGCTCGTATAGAGATATTTCCGCGCACAAAATAGTTATAGCGCCGATGTTGACAGACGAAGACGCATTCGACACGGCTCGTTTAGTTGACTACGTAAAAAACGGCGGAAACCTCTATTTTAGCGGCGGCGATTGCAGAGAATTACTTTCCGCATTCTTTTCCGCTACTGTCGTGGGGCGCACACGCGAGACGGTAACTTATATGTCGCCGACTGAAAGCGCGAGCGAGATTTTCGGAAGATATAACGAAAAATATCCCCTTTCATTCCCCTCAAGCGCACCTATTATAGACGGTGCAGACGGTGAAATCCTCGCGAAAGTAACACTTCCGTACACGCATCAAAACGAAAAACGGTTTGCATCAATACATTCAAATCCCCCGGGCAAAAAGACGGATAACGCTGCCATTCTCTATAAAGAATTCGGTCGCGGAAGAGTTATCTGGTCTGCTTTGCCTATTGAGTGTTACGAACTTTACGATTATAAAAATCTTCTTTTGCGTATTTTTGGCGAGAAATTCGGCTATACGCCGACACTTTCTTCAAGCGCGCCGCGTGACGTTGAAATTGTACTCTACGATTGCGACGACGGAATTTTCGTCAATGCGGTATTGCTGGGCGACGAAGAATTTGCGAAAAAGACGGAGAATTTCACAATTTCCGTCAAGTGCAAGAAAAATCCGCGCCGAGTAATTTCCCTGCCGAGCGAAGAAGAAATTTCCGCCGATATAGACGGCGACACCGTCACGCTTGACGTGAAGGGGCTTTCTATCTACGGAGTATATAAAATAGAATACTAAGGTGTAATTATGTCTACTATCGCACAGATTTTCGGCATTTTCGGGCTTGTACTTCTGGTTTCATCGTTGCAATTCAAGAAGAACACGCATTTCTTTTTGCTTCAGGGGCTCGGAAGTTTTATGTTTTTCCTCAATTTCATACTGATAGGCGCATACGGCGGCGCGTTTTTCAATCTTTGCAACCTCTTCCGCGGACTGCTTTTCCTCAAAAACGCGAAAAAGAAGTGGAAACTCGCGCTTATCTCGGTAGCGTACTTCATTTGCTTTGCGTATTCCTCATATCTCACCCCCATACCGCGTGAGATAATTCTTGTGGCTATTCCCTGCGTTTCGCTCTTTGTAATGAGCGCGCTTATGTGGCAGGGCAACGCGAAGCGCATCCGTTGGTGTCAGATTTTCATCTCCTCACCTGCGTGGATTATACACAACGTCTTCAATCTCTCCGTCGGCGGCATCCTCTGCGAGTGCTTCAACATCGTTTCGTCTGTTGTATATTTGATAAGACAGCGAATGGAGAAAAAGGCGTGAAATAACAAAAAGGAACTGTTTCAAAAACAGTTCCTTTTTGCTTGTGGTGTCACCAAAATACGAAGTCGAAGGCTCTTTCTCATAAGGATGTTTGCAAATTGAATTGTAGGGACAGGCGTCCTCGACTGTCCGTTAGAGCGAAAAATTAATTCGCAGAAAACCGCAGGTTTTCAACCTTAAAGAAAGATAAATTTATACTTGCGAAAAGGTCTGTGCACTGACACAAAAATAATTAAAATCCTTTTGCTTGTGGTGTCACCAAAATACCAAAGCCAAGTGGCGCACGGGTTTTGAGGGAGATTTTTCGTTTTCAAGCGTGAGGCGTACTTGGTACGTCGAGCGAAGAAAACGGAAAAAGTAAACAAAAAATACAATTCAATTCGCAGAAAACCGTAGGTTTTCAACCTTAAAGAAAGATAAATTTATACTTGCGAAAAGGTCTGTGTACTAACGAAAATATAAATAATTTCCCTTTTTGTTTACGGTCTCACCAAAATACGAAAGCCACTATTACTGTTCGGAGAAATCTTCCTTCCCCACTCCGCAGAGGGGGCAGACAAAATCTTCGGGGAGGTCTTCCCATTTCGTGCCTGCTTCAATTCCGTTGTCGGGGTCGCCTATTTCTTCATCGTATTCCCAACCGCATACGTCACATACATATTTTTTCATTGTTTTTTCTCCTTTTATTGTTTATTTATTTTATTTATAGTTTATTTATTTTATCCTACTTTTCTTTCGCGAGAAAGTGACGATTATAAAAACAATCTGAACGATTGTTTTTATATGAGGAAAGCCTAAAGCAACGAGAAATGAAGCAAGGCTATGCCTTGTGCACATTTCGACTATGCGACGGCGTGTTCTCGCAAAAGAAAGCGAATTTTAGGGTTATTTTATCTCTTCAAAATCTACTGCGCCGTGTTTGCAGAGGGGGCAGACGTAGTCTTCGGGGAGTGTTTCGCCCTCGTAGACGTATCCGCATATCTTGCAGACGTAGCCTTTTATGCCGTCGGTTTTCGGTTTCGGCTTCACGTTTTCGTGATAGTAGGAATAGGTCATCGTCTCGCGGTCGGAAATTACTCTTGCTTCCGTTACCTCGCAGATAAACATTCCGTGGGTATCAAGGTCAACGTACTGCTCAACTTTGAGCGACATAAACGAGTTTATATATCTCGGCAAGAAGACAAGTCCGTTATCCGAGCGCAAAGGCTCGCAATCTGCGAATTTGTCAACGTTTCTTCCGCTTCTGAAACCGAATGCCTCAAATACGGAAAACGGCGCGTCAACCGTCAAGCAGTTTATGTTCATTTTTCCCGACTGCTTTATTATATGATGCGAATAGTTTTCCTTATTTATCGTTACGGCAATTCTATTCGGGGTGTTTGTCACCTGCGTTACTGTGTTAACTATAAGTCCGTTATCCTTTTTGCCGTCGTTTGAAGTAACGACGTAAAGACCGTAACCTATATTAAAGAGAGCCGTAAGGTCGTTTTTGTTTGCTTTTTCGCCCGAGTGCGCTATATAGTCGCGGCAAAGTTCATCTGCAAGCGAGGTGAGTTGCTCTTTGCTCTCATCGTTGAGTGCGGAGAGAATTTTCACCGTGGTTTCGGCATAGGTGAGGTTTTTGCAACCTTCAAGCATTCCTTTCATCACCTTTGCGGCAAGGGGCGCCCAACTTCCGTTTTCTATAAACGCAACCGTGCGGTTACTGTAATTGCGCTCGGTAAGGTGGTTTATAAACTCACGCATAAACGGGAATACGTCTGCGTTATAGGTCGTTGTCGCAAGAACGAGTTTACTGTAACGGAAAGCATCTTCTACCGCTTCCGCCATATCGCAACGCGCAAGGTCATTTACCACAACTTTCGGGCATCCGTTTGCGCGGAGTTTGTCGGCAAACTGCAACACCGCCTTTTTCGTGTTTCCGTAAACGGAGGTATAAGCGATAACTATCCCCTCTTCTTCGGGTTGGTAACTCGACCAAGTGTTGTAAAGTCCTATATAGTAAGGAAGATTTTCTTCAAGCACGGGGCCGTGGAGAGGACAAATTTTCTCTATGTCGAGAGTTGCCGCCTTTTTGAGAAGCGCCTGCACCTGCGCGCCGTACTTTCCTACAATACCGATATAGTAGCGTCTTGCCTCGCATGCCCAGTCTTCCTCTGCATCAAGCGCACCGAATTTTCCAAATCCGTCGGCAGAGAACAACACGCGGTCGTATGCATCGTAAGTCACGATAACTTCGGGCCAATGCACCATAGGCGCGGTATAGAAAGTAAGCGTGTGTTTGCCAAGCGAAAGGGTTGAGCCTTCCGCGACAACGATTTGCTTGTCTTGAAAGTCCTGACCGAAGAAGTTTTTCATCATTACAAACGCTTTTGCAGATGCGACAATCTTCGCGTCGGGGTATGCTTTTACAAAATTAACTATGTTAGCGGAGTGGTCAGGCTCCATGTGTTGAACAACGAGATAGTCGGGTTTTCTGTTTGTGAGCGTGTTCTGTATGTTATCAAGCCACTCATGTGTGAAATTCGCATCTACTGTATCCATTATCGCTATTTTTTCATCAATGATAGCGTAGGAATTGTAGGACATTCCTTCGGGAACAATGTACTGTCCTTCAAAAAGGTCTATTTTTCGGTCATTAACGCCGATATATTTTATATCGTTTGTTACCGTCATATTTTCACTCCTTAATTTTATTCTTACGCCTTGATTTTACCATAATTATTAGAAATTTTCAATATAATAATTCAACAATTAAAGAAAATTTCTGTGTCCGGCTCAATTTTGAACAAATTGTTGACTTTTTTAGGTTTATATGTTACAATAGAGCGTAAAAAATTGAAAATGAGGCGTCATCTATGAAAATAAAGGTTACAGAAAAACCCTACTCCGAAGTTATCTCCCTCACACCGAAAAAACACAAACGTCCCATTCGCCCGAATATATTCTGGCGAGTGCTTTTGAAGATTGTTTCGCTTCCCGACCTTTTGGCGACGAAGTTTTCCGTCGAGAAAATAGGAATGGAAAAACTGAAAAAGAAAGAGCCTTGCCTCTTTCTTATGAATCATTCGAGTTTCATTGACCTTGAAATTGTCGTTAGCATTCTTTTCCCCCGCGCTTTCAACATTATTGCGACAACAGACAGTTTTGTCGGCAAGAATTGGCTTATGCGACAGATAGGTTGCATACCGACGAAAAAATTCACGACCGACCTCACACTCGTGCGAGATATGATATACACGGTGAAAAATCTGCGCTCGTCGCTTGTGCTTTTCCCTGAAGCAAGTTACTCGTTTGACGGAAAGGCAACGCCAATTCCTGCGTCGGTCGCCTCTTGCGTGAAGAAACTCGGCATTCCCGTGGTTATGATACGCACCTACGGCGCATTTGCGCGCGACCCGCTTTACAACAATCTGCAAAGACGAAAAGTGAAAGTCTCGGCAACGGAAGAATACATACTCTCGCCCGAAGATATAGAGAGATTGACAGTAGACGAAATTGCAGAAAAACTCAACGAATGCTTTGATTTTGACAACTTTAGTTGGCAAAAAGAAAACAAAGTAGCAGTTTCCGAGCCGTTCCGCGCGGATTTTCTCAACCGTGTGCTTTACAAGTGCCCGAATTGCAAAACGGAAGGAAAAACGGAAGGCAAGGGCGATACTCTTATCTGTCACGCTTGTAAAAAAGAGTATATTCTCACCGAATACGGCGAGATGTCAGCGAAAGATGGCGAAACCGAGATTTCGCACATCCCCTCGTGGTATGAATGGGAAAGAAAGTGCGTGCGCGAGGAAATAGAAAAAGGAGAATACCGCGTAGAATTCCCCGTTGATATATGTATGACGGTGGACACGTACCACCTTTACCGCGTGGGCGAGGGGTATCTTGTCCACGACGGAAACGGTTTTCACTTGACGGGTTGCGATGGTGCGCTTGACTACACGCAGAAGCCGCGCTCGTCTTATAGCCTTTATTCCGACTATAACTGGTACGAGATAGGCGATATGGTCTGCATCGGCAACTCGAAGGTGCTTTATTACTGCTTCCCGAAAGCAGAAGGCGATATTGTTGCAAAAATGCGCCTCGCCGCCGAGGAAATGTACAAGCACACCGAAAGAGTGGGGAAGTGATAATAGCATCTGTCTACACAGAAGCAGTGCTTCGTATGCCTTAATTAAAGACTACAAATCAATTGACAAAAGCAACGCAAAGGCACTTATGGCAAAATCGCCATAAGTGCCTTTTACTACCTACCGAGAGGTGCTAAAACAACCAGCAAAAGCATTTGTTTGAATGCTTAATATAGTGCGGTAGCACAGTAAGTTAATCGTCTTTGCTTTTTGAATAAAATTCGGGGAAACAAAGCAAAAAATAGTCGCATTCGTCGCAACAGCATTCAAAGCCTTGCTCTCCGTTGCCAAGACAAACGTCAGGCTCTCCGGGCGTGAGTTCTATGCCGGTAATATCTATTATCTTTCTTGGTATATCATTATTGTTCATATATTCCCCCTCAGTATATAAAAAAGTGCGCCCCATAAAGAAACGCACCGAAAAAGTGTTCCTTCATTGTTGTCACACAATCTCTTTCCAGCGTTAGTGGATATGAGGAAAAAAGGAAACACCTTTTACCAAGGATAGTTTCCACTAAACGCTAAAAAATATTAGATTGTGTGACGAGTATATTATATCACATTTCTGTTGATTTGTCAATAAAACTTGAGAATTTGACAAAATTTTGGTGTCTTTAAGTAAGTCAGTGCTTGTCAAGAAAAAAGGGACGGGGAATCAAAATTCCTCGTCCTTTTCCTATCGGTCATAACGTATTTTATTGAATTCCAAAAACTGTCCTTAAGGGTACGTCCCCTTTTCGACAAGTGTTTTTAGTGGTGTACTATATTAACCGTTGCGCTGTGGGCGGCGTTGTTGTAATATGTAACAGTACCTTTCTGCAAGTAGGGAAGAAGTTCTTCTTCGAGTTCGTCTATGCGTGAGATTTTGCCGTTTACGTAGTCGAGAAGACGGCGGCGGCAATGGTTTGTACGGCACGAAAGTGCGCCGAGGCGGGATATTTGCACGTCAAAGCCGTGGGGTTTGTTATCCTTCTTCCATTGCTTTTCAAACGCCATAAGGTACGCGTCTATGAGTTTCGGCAAGCGCGTATATTCGTTCTTTGCGAGCGAAAGAAGCGTTTCTTTGTCGTTTGCCTTATACGCCTCTCTTGTACGCAAGCCGAGTTCAAACTTTATTGCAAGTATGTCGCAGAGTTTCGCTTCGGTGTCAAACACGTAGCCGTATCTGCGGGATTTTTTCGCTACTGCATAGAGTTTCTTTGCAAGTTCGGCATAAAACTCACTTGCGTTTTTCTGCTTGTCTACGCCCGAATCAAGAAATCCGTTGAAATAGTCGGAGTAGAGCATATATTTTGACGGGTTGCAAGGTGCTTTGTTATAGCCGTATACGTGGTTAGGCTCGTCTATCAACATAAAATCGTCAAAGTCAATTCCCGTGAAACTCTTGAATTTGCGTTTTATCTTTTCTTCGTCCGTGTTACCCTTTGCGTATTCCGCAATATAGAAAAGTGACGGCAACTGCGAGAAGTGCGAACATTCCGCACCGTCATCGCCCCACATAGTAAAGAACGCGTTTTCGACCTTATTCGCTCTGCAAGCGTCGATTGCGGGGAGCATACTGTCTATTGAAAAACGGTTGAGCGGTACAATACCGAGCCAAGACCATATACCGCCCGCAAACCAAGTCTTGTTTGAAAGTTGCTTGTGATTGTAGAGCATATCGTCGTATCTCTCTTTTGTGGGAGAGTAGTAGTCCCAATAAACAGGAATTACCGCTTCGGGAATTGCTTCTTTTATCTCTTTCGGCACTTCGGCCTTCGGGATATAGTAAGCGTCGTTATTCCAAGAACGGAAGAACATATCCGACCAGAGCATACACTCATATCCGTGCGCCTTTGCCATATCGCTCACGCGCGCAAGGTGGCGCTTTATAATATCGTTTGAAGGCTCGTATCCGTGAATGTCAAGGTGCTTTCCTCTGCCGAGCATGTGCGCCTCGTCCATTCCGAGATGTATCTTGCGAGAGGAAAAACACTCCGAAAGCGAAAGGAACATTTTTTCAATCAATTCATAGGTCTTTTCGTCATCTGTCAAAAGAATGTCGTTGCAGTCGACAGGTGTCTTGTGCCACCTGATATACTGATTGAGGTGGGCAAGCGTCTGAATGCAGGGGATCATCTCAATGCCGAGAGAATTTGCAAACGCGTCGAGTTCTTTCATCTCGTCTTTCGTATATTTGCCGCGCATATATCCGAAGAATGCCTCTCCGTCAATTTCATAGGTATCTTCGGTATAAAGCATAACGCAGTTATAACCCATCTTTTTGAGCAACGGCAGAAATGCTTTAAGTCCGTCGACACTCATTACGGCGTTTCTCGACATATCTATCATTACGCCAAGATACTTGAATTTTTTCATTTTATTTTCCTCTCTTATTTTTAATTCACGCCTTGCCTATATAGCGAGGCTTTAGTTTATTATATCATAACTATTCTAAAAAAGTTTAACAAAAACGCTTTTTTTACTCTCTTTTAATGACATTTCCGCATCAAAGCGTAATTTTTACCGTATC
>JAZOLR010000297.1:0-2163 GCA_045653255.1 Eubacteriales bacterium
ATGGCTTGCTTTTCTTTATTTACTTGCGATAATTTTCTTTATACAAGCGAGTTTAACCGCACACGTGAGTATGCGAACTGCTATAGCGAGATTTTCGTTTGACGCATACGTGGGCGCAAGACGAAGATTTTTGTCTTTGGGGTCTTTTCCGTAAGGGAAGGTTGCACCAACAGTTGTAAGTGTAACACCCATTTCAGAGCATATCTGGTATATAGCCTTTGCACAGCCGTCAAGTACGTCAAGGCTTACAAAATAACCGCCGTTAGGCTCTGTCCATTCTGCAATTCCAAGACCGCCAAGTTCCTCTTTCAAAGTAGAGAGAAGTATATCAAACTTTTCTCCGACTATCTTTCCGTGCTTTTGCATGTGCGCGTAAAGTGCATCTGTGTCGCGGAAGAACTTGATATGGCGCAACTGATTGAGTTTATCAGGACCAATTGTCTGAACTCCCATTATCGGAACTATCTGTGCAAGGTTTTCCGCGCTCGCGCCAAACATAGCAAGACCTGCACCTGCAAAAGTAACTTTTGAAGTGGAAGTGAAGTAGAAAATTCTGTTTTCGTTTCCGTATTTCTTCGCAATTTCAAAAATGTCTGCAAGTTCGTCTTTCTTGCCCGCAAGATCGTGAATTGCATAAGCATTATCCCAGAAAATTCTGAAGTCGGGTGCTGCAGTTTGCATTTTAGCAAGGCGCTCAACTATTTCGTCAGAATAAGTGATGCCCGTCGGGTTGCTATACTTCGGTACGCACCAGATACCCTTTATAGCAGGGTCTGCCTTTACGAGTTTTTCAACTTCGTCCATATCAGGACCTTCTGCCGTCATCTTTATCGTTATAAGTTCAAATCCAAGCGATTCCGTTATCGCGAAGTGTCTGTCATATCCGGGGGCAGGGCAGAGGAATTTCAACTTCTCCTCACGGCACCACGGTCTTTCGCTACCTACAACACCGTAGAGCATTGCGCGCGCTATCGTGTCATACATAAGGTTGAGACTCGACGTTCCGCATACAATAATATTCTTTGCAGGAACACCCGTGAAAGCGGAGAAGAAATCTTTTGCTTCCGCAAGACCTGTGCCGAGACCGTAGTTACGGCAGTCAAAACCGTTTTCGTCAAAGCAGTCCTCGGAAGTTCTTATCGTGTTGAGCAAACCTTGAGAAAGTTCAAGTTGCTCTGTGCAGGGCTTTCCGCGTGAAAGATCAAGTTTAAGATTTTTAGACTTATATTCGTTATATTGCAAAAGAAGTTCCGATTCTATTTTCAGAAGTTCTTCTTTGCTCATTGAAGCGTAGTTCATACTGTACCTCTTACGTAAAATGTATATAAAACTTATTTTTAAATCATACTTCGCTATTATACACTATTTTGAATTAAAATGCAATAGTTTTTGCAAAAAACATTGTCTTTTTTGCGGTTTTTTATTCAAAAATGCAATTTTTAATCTGCATTCATTCAAAAAGCACAAAAACGGCACTAAAAAATAAAAAATATTATCGGTTCTATCGCTTGACAATATCTCTCTTATGTATTATAATATTCTTTAGATAATTTTTTTGCTTTTAGGAGTTTAAATATGGCTAATTCAGATAAGAAAATGGTTGAGCAAATTACCTCTATGGATGAGGATTTTGCAAAATGGTATACCGACATAGTTAAGAAGGCAGACCTTATCGACTACTCAAGCGTAAAGGGTTGTATGATAATCCGTCCTTACGGTTATGCAATTTGGGAAAACATTCAGAAATTGCTTGACAAGAAATTCAAGGAAACAGGACACGAAAACGTATATATGCCCATGTTCATTCCCGAGTCCCTTCTCCAGAAGGAGAAAGACCACGTAGAAGGCTTCGCGCCCGAAGTAGCATGGGTTACAACAGGCGGAAGCGAGCGTCTTACAGAACGCCTCTGCGTACGTCCTACGTCTGAGACACTTTTCTGTGAACATTACGCGAATATAATTCGTTCTTACCGCGACTTGCCGAAACTTTACAATCAGTGGTGCAGCGTTGTAAGATGGGAGAAAACCACGCGTCCTTTCCTTCGTAGCAGAGAATTTCTTTGGCAGGAAGGTCACACAATGCACGCAACAGCAGAAGAGGCGCGCGAAGAGACAATTCAGATGCTCAACGTGTATGCTGACTTCCATATCAATGATCTTGCT
>JAZOLR010000298.1:0-11876 GCA_045653255.1 Eubacteriales bacterium
AGATAATAGCCTTCTTTATGCCCGAAAAAGAATCATTGCTCAACGCAGTTGACACTTGCGGCGCATTCTTTCTCGAAAGGCATTTTATCACGTATTGCAGAAGCGACTTTTGACATTCTTCGTCTGACTCGCATTCTGCGCGGAGTATGTCAGCCGCATTCACAAGTCTCTCGTATTCCTCTTTTTTAAAAGAGTAAGCCTTCAGAAAATCGTTGAACAACAACTGCGCGAGGTCCTTTTCGCAGAGCATAGTTTCGTCAAAAGATATGTTTATCAGTTGCAAGTCATCTTCGAAGTCGAGATAATGAAAATCCGTGGGAGTAAGTAGAAATACGTTCTTTTCGGATATATCGTAAACTACGTCGTTTATAACGTACTTGCCAACGCCGGAAAGAATTATTTCAATTTCAAAGAAACTGTGCCAATGCAATGGGTAACCGTTTGGTAAAGTGCGAGTATCTACTGTCAGGCTTTTTCCTTTTGGCAGGTTTATTCTTTCGTGCTTGACAAACTTGTTCATTGTCTTTCTCCAAATTTTGTAGTTATAAAACAATTATACACTATTTATTCTTTTTTTCAATAGATATTTTAAAGAAAAAAAGACAAAATACCGTATATTTTGCCTTTTTTTGCTTGTTTAGAATATAATCTCGAATGAGATTTTTTTGTCGGGATTACACGAAAAACATACGTAATTTGACTCGCCTATTGTCTCTGTTACAAAGTCGGAATTTTGTCCGTTTATCAAAAGTGTGCGGCAGACTTTTTCGTCAGGGAGCAAAATACGTGCAGTAATCTTTTTCGCAGGGGAATAAACATCGTATCTCATTCCCTCGTCTTTTATGATATATCTCACGTCAACCATAGCACCGGAAACTTCATATCCTGTCAAATAACGAAGTTCTGTGTAATGCGTTACGGGGAATCTCGGTGAAAACTCAATTTCATCGTAATTTACACCTGCGTCTACGATGCCTGCCAACCCCTCGTCAACTGCACTAATAAGAGCCGCCGCGCCCCATGCGCTCGGTCCGCCCTCGGGTTGAGGTTTCGAGTCTGTGTCGTAGAGGAAGTACGCAGTGCCGTCGCGCTCTACAAGTTTCATAAAGCGCTCAATGATGTCCCAACCGTATTTTTCATATCCGTTATTGAATGCCGCCTTTGCAAGTTCTCCCGCAGTAAACGGCGATATTGCACCGTTTACGTACTTGCCCTTGGGATGAGAGGAAAACTTTTCGTACGGCGGGTCGATAGAGAACCATTCCGCAAAGAAAGAAGTTGTTTCTCTTCGACGCATATATTCTTCAATTATAGAACGTGACTGCGAAAGGTCGGTGAGGTTTCTGTTTATATCGTACGTGTTAGAGAGTGAAAGACGCTCGTTTTCCTTGTCGTCAAGTCCGTCGTGACCGAGATGAAGTTGGTGAATGAAGAACTTTCCGTTCCACAAATAGCGGAAAATGTTTTCTCTCAATACACTTGCGCGAATTTCCCACTCTTTCGCCCTTTCTTCGTTTCCAAGACGGCGGTTAAACCAAGCGAGTTGGTGCATAGCCGCATATACTCCCGAGTTGTCTCCGTGCATAATAGACATACGGCGTCCTGTAATTCTTCTGTTTATTCCTGCATCGGGGTCGGGAGTGAAGTCCCACGTGTCAATGGTAAACGGTCGCTTTACAAGTCCGCGTTCTTCGTCCCATCTCGTTTTGTCCGACGTAATATAGTCGATACCTTTTTCAAGTTTGGGAAGTACCTTCTTTAGCCACTCGTCGTCACCTGTCGTCTTGTAGAGATAAACCGCCCCCTCAACGACAAGATATTCAATATCAGCCTCAAGTTCCAAACGAACAAGTGAAAGATTGTCTTCTTCGTAGATAACTCTGAATTCGGGGTCTACAAACGTCCAGTGAATATCGTCAAGTTGCTTTATGAACTCATAGAACATTCCGTCTTCGCGTTGCGTCTCTATAATAAAGTCCAAAAACGGCTTTAATGCGTATTCCCAATGTCGCATCGCCTTCATTACGTGCACGTGGTCGCGAATCCAGTTTTTGTCCGTCATCAATATCTTTCCGTCAATAAAAACGAGACTTCTGTCGGCAAATATATTATTTCTTAAATTATATATAAACAACCCGAGGCGAGGGTCTTGCACCGTAAGTATAGAGGGAAATCCGAGTTCACGGTTGTTGTAAGTTCCGTTTTTCCGTCCGTTTATATTCATTGCGGGAAGTTTGTATTCAAATTCAATCATTGTTACCACTCCTTTATAAAAATCAGAATATTCCTATTATACATATAGCAAGAACACCGAGCACAAGTCCCGCGACCTGCTTTTTTTGTAGCCTCTCCTTGAAGAAAAGAGAAGCGAGAAGCGCAGAAAGAAGAACAACACCGCCGTTGAATATGGGGAAGAAAATAACCGCGTCAAGCACTCCCGATAACCATATATTGAGACGGTTGTACACGCAACTCAGTATTCCCGCGCCAATAGCGTAAAGAATGAATTTCCATCCGTCGCCATCTTCTTTTTCGCTCTGCTTTATTTTTTTGAGGACAACTCCGTAAAGCGCGTACAAAGAAATATACAAAACTAGCATAACCGCCGCCGCGACAGTCATCATCTCATTTATCGTACTGTTGACGGCAGTTTTTGAATATGCCTTGAACGATATTCCCACCCCTGCCGCGAAAACAAGAAAGAAGAATGATAGCACGTACCAACGTTTGCTCTTTGCGCCATATTCATTTTTATACGTGGTAAGGAAAAGCGCAAAAAGCAAAATGCACAAACCTAAAACGTCAAGTGCGCTTATCTTTTCGTCCCACAAAAAATAAGATACAAACACGGAAATAAGAAGAGAAGCATTTCCGATAAGCGTAGTTACGGAAACAGGACCCGAATTCATCGCCATAGTTTTGAAAAAGACGAAAAGCGCCTGCGTCACTCCGTATACAAGACCGAAAATCAGAGCCTCGCGCCCAAACTGTAAACGGAATGCGTTCAAACTGAAAAGAATAGCGAGCCATACAAACGAGCATACCGTATTGAATTTATATACCGATGCGTCGCTTTTGAATTTGACGTTGTGTAGCAAAACGCTATTAAGCGATGCGAAAATGATAGTAATGAGAAGTATATGCATAATATAACCTCAAATTTTAATTTACGATTTGATTATACTCCAAAACAACTTTTCTGTCTATGCGATATAACGCCTCGGTTATGCGATTTTTGAGCATATATTGACATAAAGTGCGAAATATGATATAATTTTTGCGATTATTAAGCGGAACGGAGTTAATATATGACTGCGGAATTGTTTGAATTTGAAAAAATAACGTTCAGAAAACTGAACGATTATATATGCCAACTCGTAAAGGAAAGAAAACTTACCGACGTGTATCATTCCCACGATTTTTACGAGATAATATGGTTTTTGCGCGGTGGGGGAACGCAACTTCTGAACGAAAAGGAGAAGAAATTTTCTTCGGGCGATATCGTCATTCTGCGCCCTGCGGACAGACACTGCTTTACAGAACAGTCACAAGACGTCGAAGTTCTTTCTTTGTCTGTGAGAAGTGAGGAGTTTGATCTTGTTTGCCACACGTACGATCCCTCTATTTGTTCGCATTTAAAAAAGTCGGCAGAGCCTCCCTCTTTTACTTCGCCTTTTCAGTTTTATGAAAATCCTTGCTTTCTTGTATCTGCCGAAAGAAAAACGGCTTACGATTGCAAATATCTTTTGTCGGCACTCATTTGTTCTTTTGTTACCGATTCCGAATATAGCAAAAAAGAGAATATGCCCTCGTCATTTGCTTATGCTGTCGAAAATATGTCGCGAAAAGAAAATCTCCGCCGTGGCATCTCCGCATTTACAGAACTGTCGCATTACAGTCAGAGCCACCTTTCAAGAATGGTGAAACACTATTTCGGTATGGGGTTGAAACAGTATATAAACGAACAAAGATTGCAGTCTGCGTATAATACGATAATACTCTCGCCGTCATTTTCCCCCGAAATATCCGAAGAATTGGGATTTTCGAGTTTTAGCCACTTCAACAAAATCTTCAAAGCAAGATTCGGCATAACTCCGTCCGCCCTACGTAAGAAATGCGGAAGTTGGACAACTTAAATACTGTAAACAAAAAAGCCGAAACTTTGCGTGTTCCCAAAAAACAAACTCCGCAGGTTTCGGCTTTCGTATTAGTTAAACTTAACGTCGTATTTCATTTTTCCCTTTGCGGGGTAATTGCCTGCAAGTACTTCAAGTGCTTGAAGTGCGCTTCTCGTTGAAGAAGTAGCCGCGAGAAGTCTTTCTACGTGCGGCACGTCTTCAAGTACGAAGGGATTTCCTACGTGAAGCACAGTAGATATTCTGTTGCTTATCTGCATCGCTTTCATAAGAGAAATAATTCTCGTTGTAAGACGCTCTTCACCGATATAGCAGAAACCCGCAAAGAAAGTGACGAAAATAACGTCATCGTGTCCAAGCGACCGTTCAAGAAGGTTGTAAGTCTCGTGCCAAGCAGGGAATTGACTTATAGAGCCTATCGTTGAATTAGGGAACAACTCTCTTATCCTGTCCGCAATCTCATGCGGATGGAACCAGTCGCGGTCATTCGTGCCTATCTCCGCGCCCTCAAGTTTGTTTATATCCATCGGGTCTGCGGTGAGAATGGCGAAATAGTGGTGACCGTCTCTTGAAATTGTTACGGGAACACCCTCGTCTGGTCTTGCATAGACGGAATCCGTGTGTATTTTTTCGAAATCCGCATAATCTTTTTCTGTGACTTCTTTCGGTTGCATAGCAAGGAGTTTTTTCTGCGCCGCAATAATACGCTTCACCGCCTCGTCAAGACGCGCATCGTCTATCATTCCGTCTGCGTAGCACTTCTGCATTGCACTGTAAGTGAAGTCGTTGTCATCGTGCATAGCGAGAGCAATATCGATACCTGCATCAATGCACATACCGAGTGGCTTGTCCTTGCCGAATTTTGCGACAACACCCATCATATTGAGCGCATCCGTCATACAAATACCGTCGTAACCCTCGTTTCTCAATAGGTCTATCATAGGTTTTGAAAGACTTGCAGGTCGGGTTGAATCTACGTTAGTGAACATCGCGTGTCCGACCATTACAGAGTCGAGTATGCCCATTTTGTCAAGTTGAATATAGGGGTAAAGATTGTAGTCGAGAAGTTCCTCTGCCGTCTCATATCCGAACGATTCGCCCATGTGCGAGTCTATGTCGGTGCAGTCCTTTGAATTGCCCGGATAATGCTTTGCGCAACAAAGTACGCCCGCATCGTGCATACCTCTTATCTGCGCCTCTGCAAGTTCCGTAACGCGTTGCTTGTTACTGCCGAGAGAACGCACAACACCGCAACAAACTCTATTAGTGCTATTCATATCGAGAAGTGGATTGCACACGAAATTATAGCCGAGTTTACGCGCTTCCGTGCCTATTATCTTTCCGAAAGCGTAAGCGGATTCAATACTGTCCGTAACGGAAAGCGCATTTTGTTGACCGATGCGGTAGTCGCCTATACCGCCCTCTGCATCCGTCATAATAAAAACAGGATAGTCTGCCGCCTCTTTTATTGCTTTTACTATCTCTTCGTGTTCTTTGAGTTTGTATATCCACACGCTGCCTATCGCGTGTTTTTTGATAAGTTCAACTGCGAAGTCAACGTGTTCCTTTCGGCGAATGCAAACGTTGCTCACAATGCCGAGTTTTTGCTCGGGTGTAAGTTCGTAAAATTCAAGTGCTTTCATGCCTTTTCTCCCTTTTAAATCCTTGTTAAAATGAAAAATATTCCCTTTACTTGAATTGTACATTTACTTTTTCTTTTTGTCAATTGTTTTTTTTACGATAAAAAGACAAAAAACCGTAAGTTTTGTTCTTTTTTTTAGTTGAAAATATACGGTTATAGATTTAAAATGAATATGGTAGCAATATTATGCCACGCAATTTCAAACCAAATTTGACTATCAAGAGGTGCTAAAAATGAAATATACACTCAAACTTTACCCCGAACTTTTGAAAAAGGTAGATTCAATGACAGTTGACGAACTTTTACTGTCTGTAATAGTGCCAAACGTAAACGCGGGTGAAATTACACCGCCGAGAGATACAACCGCAGTTTTTGTCCATCCGACAACCACGGAAATGGCAAAGAGTGTCGCACACGAAATAAATGACGGAAGAGAAGCCCCTGCACTTATCGTTTCTGATATGGAATACGGCGCAGGAAACGCAATAAAAGGAGCAGTAAAATTTCCGTCAATGATGGCAGTAGCCAAGACAGGCGATGAAAAAAACGCCTATGAAATGGGCATCGTAGCCGCAAAAGAGGCACGCGAGGCAGGGTATCATTGGACGTTTGGACCTTGTGTTGACATCCTTATGAATCACGACAATCCCATCGTTTGCACCCGCACCGCAGGAGACGATGCAGACACGGTAATAAAATACGGCGGCGCATATATGCGCGGACTTCAGGATGCAGGACTTATCGCTACCTTGAAGCATTTTCCGGGTGACGGATGCTCAATTGATGACCAACACCTCGCAGTTACGATAAATCCGCTTGAAAAAGACGAATGGGACGCTTCATTCGGAAAGGTTTACTCCACACTTATAGAGCAGGGCGCAATGTCGGTAATGCCGGGTCACATTTCCTTGCCCGCATACGACACCCCCGATGAAAACGGAATTTACCCCCCTGCGACAATGTCAAAGGCGCTCTTGACCGACCTTTTGTGAAACAAACTCGGATTTGAGGGAATTATCGTCTCCGACGGCGTTACAATGGGCGGCTTCTGCTGTTACAAAAATATGTATGAGGCTTGCTCGAGATTTTTGGAAGCGGGTGGCGACTGCCTTATCTTTATGCACGGCACAGAAGAATATCTCCGCGAAATGAAAAAGCATCTTGCGAGCGGTTTGCTCTCTATGGAAACACTCAAAAACCGCGCATACAGAATGATGTGTTTTGCACGTCACTATTTTGAAATTTGCAAGGATTTGAAAACTACGCCACCTGACCGCGCCTACGCAGAAGAACTTTCAAGAAAGGTTACAAAGGATAGCGCTACAGTAGAATATGACAGAGTGAAACTCTTGCCGCTTGAAATAAACGAAAAAACTCGCATAGGTCACGTCATCTTTGTGAATACGGGAATGACCGAGGCTACAAGAACGCCTATACACGCACTCACAGAGCGCCTTCGTGCACTGGGGGCGACCGTTACCGAACTTGACGATATCGGACCCGTTGCAATGAAAGAAGCATCTGTCAGCGGTCAATACGATCTCTTTATTTGCTCGGTTATGGCAGGTGAATCTTACGGTATAAACGTAGCGAAACTCTGCGGACCTATCGCAAGAAATATGATGACGGGTTGGATGCGAATGGGCGTGCCTACAATATTCATATCCTATAAAAACCCCTACTTCAAGGACCAGTATGCGTCTACTGTTGATACTATGATAAACACGTACGGATATACCGAATATACTCCCGATGCAATAGTAGATTTGATAACGGGAAAAAATAAAGACTGACGCAAAAAATATAACGAGGATTTGAGTATGGAAAAAATATCTTTGAACGGAAATTGGAAACTAAGCGGAAGAAAGCAAAACGACGCATCGGCAAAAACGTTGTCACTTGACGGAAAAGTTCCGGGATGCGTTCAACTTGACCTCTCGCAAGAGGGATATTTGCCGTCAGACTTGTTTTTCGGTGAAAACATTTTGAAAGCCGAAGCGTTTGAACCGTACGAATGGTGGTATGAACGCTCTTTCTCTGCGCCAAGTGTAAAAAATAACGTCTATCTCGTTTTTGAAGGCGTTGATTGCCTTGCTGAATATTTCCTCAACGGTGAGAAAATAGGAGAGAGTGAAAACGCATTCATCTCCCACGAATTCAGAATAGATAAGTACTTGAAAGACGGCGAAAATACCCTCACAGTACATATAAAATCCGCATCGCTCTACGCATACGAGCAAGATGCCCCCGTGAGACTTATACACAGTAACAACCCCGACTCCTGCTACCTTCGTAAGCCTGCTCACTCGTTTGGATGGGACATCTTCCCACGCGCCGTAACCGCAGGACTTTGGCGCGGTGTGTGTCTTGAAGTCCGCGACGAGATATATTTTTCGCAGATTTTTGTTCGTGCAGGAAGATATGAGCGCATATTTTTCTATACTCTTGACACGGATGGCAAGGATTGCGAGAATATCGAAATCGAACTTGTCGGCTCTTGCGGTGATAGTGTAATAAACACGAAAGTCAAGTGCAAATTCCCGTTAGGCAGATTTAACTTCAAAGTAGAGAACGAAAAACTCTGGTATCCCTACGGCTACGGAGATGCAAACGTCTATGACTGTATCGCAAGAATATACAAAGACGGCAAACCCATTCACGAAACAGAACTCAGTTTCGGTATACGCGACGTAGAATTTGAACGCCGCGACCGTGACGGCTACGATGACGGACAGTTCCGCTTCCTTATAAACGGAATTGAAGTAATGTGCCGCGGCTCAAACTGGGTGCCGCTTGACGCATTCCATTGCCGCGATGCAGAACGCTACGAAAAAGCACTCTCACTTGTACGCGATATAGGATGTAACATTCTTCGCTGCTGGGGCGGCGGAGTATACGAGGACCACGAATTCTACGATTTCTGCGACAGAAACGGTATAATGATTTGGCAGGACTTCGCAATGGCATGTACGCAACACCCCGAGCGCGAGGACTTTATGCGTAATATGAAAGAAGAAGCCACCTCAGTAATTCGCAAACTCAGAAATCACCCCTCAATTATACTTTGGGCAGGCGACAACGAGATCGATGCCGCATTCCCGCAGTTTAACCCGAACGATAACAAGATAACAAGACAACTCTTGCCTGCGTGCGTACGCGATAACGACCTCGGCAGACCTTATCTTCCTTCGTCACCGTATATATCCGAAAGAATGCACGCACTCGGATTTACGTTCCAACAACACGGCTCCGATTTGGTGGAAGATCACCTCTGGGGACCTCGAGACTATTTTAAAAGCGACTTTTACAGTCAAAGCAAGGCGCATTTCGTGAGTGAAAGCGGTTACCACGGTTGCCCCTCTCTCGACTCTATAAAGAAATTCATCTCACCCGAAAAGGTATGGCATTATAAAGATAACTCGGAATGGATACTCCATTCAAGCGACCAGGTAGGAAACGATGCACGCGTTATGCTTATGGAAAAGCAGGTGCGACAACTGTTTGGCGAAGTGCCGACAGACCCCGAAGAATACGTGCTCGCCTCGCAAATATCGCAAGCGGAAGCGAAGAAATATTTTATCGAGCGCATACGCGTCGGCAGACCTCACAAAACGGGAATAATCTGGTGGAATTTGCTTGACGGTTGGCCGCAGATGTCCGATGCCGTTGTTGACTATTTCTTCGAGAAAAAACTCGCGTATAACTACATAAAACGCTCGCAAACGCCGTTTGTTATAGCGGCAGGCGAAATATCAAATTGGTGTCTTCCCATATACGCTTGCAACGATACGCTTGAAAAGAAATCGGGACATTTCTGCGTAAAAGACGGCGAAAGCGGAGAAGTGCTTTACGACGCAGACTTCACAGCGAGTGAAAATACTTCAACCTGCCTTGTAAAACTTCCCGTATATTACTCCGATACGAATATGCTCATATTCGAGTGGGAGATTGACGGAGAGCGCGGATTTAATCATTTCTTGTGCGCTCATCCTCCCGTGTCTTTTGAATTTTACAAAAAAATGCTCAAAAAATACAGTCTGTGAGGCGAAAATGTATATACTTGGAATTGATATAGGCGGTACGAAATGTGCCGCAGTGACGGGCGAGTGGGACGGCGAAAATATAGAAATATTGAAAAAAGAAGTCTGCCCAACCGACCATAATATAAGCGCAGAAGAAATGCTCTCGCGTGTATTCTGTATGGCGGATAAAATACTTGAAAAAACACCCGACTCGGTAGGTATAAGTTGCGGCGGTCCTCTCGACTCCCAAAAGGGAATAATTATGAGCCCGCCAAATCTCCCCCGATTTGACAACGTTGAAATCGTGCGACTTGCAAACGAACGTTTTAAAGCACCCGCACATTTGCAAAACGATGCAAACGCTTGCGCCGTTGCCGAGTGGAAATTCGGCGCAGGTCGCGGCACTCGCAATATGGTATTTTTGACCTTTGGCACAGGACTTGGCGCAGGTCTTATCCTCAACGGTGCGCTCTACGACGGCACAAACGGAAACGCAGGCGAAGTAGGGCATATCCGCCTTGAAAAAGACGGCCCGATAGGATTCGGAAAGCGGGGCTCGTTTGAGGGATTTTGCAGTGGCGGCGGTATCGCACAACTCGGCTATAAAATGGCACTCGAAGCGCAAGAAAACGGAATACAACCCTCTTATTTTGAAAAAGGAATGAAAAAAGAGGACGTTAGCGCGAAGAAAATTGCCGAAGCCGCAATAAATGGCGACGAAACCGCAATAAAAGTGTACGAACTTTCAGGTAAGTATTTAGGCAGAGGACTTTCAGTTATCATAGATATATTGAACCCCGAACGTATTATTATAGGCGGTGTCTTTGCGAGAAGCCACGCTCTTATGTGGGATAGTGCTTGCCGCGAAATAGAAAATGAAGCGCTCACCCCCGCAAGCCAATGTTGTAAAGTAGTACCCTGCGAACTTGGTGAAGAAATAGGCGATTATGCCGCACTTGCTACGGCACTTTTGTGAAAGGAGCAAAAAATGATAAACGAATTGATTTGCAGATACCCCGTATTGAAAGCGTGTGAGAAAGAAATCACGAACGCGAAAAATATATTGATAGATTGCTTCAAAAACGGAAATAAACTTCTTCTGTGCGGAAACGGTGGAAGTTGCGCCGACTGTGACCACATAGTAGGCGAACTTATGAAAGGTTTTCTTTTGAAAAGACCTATCGGAGAAGAAAAGAAAGCCGAAATGAAAAAGAATTCCCCCACCCTTGACGAAAACACGGTGGAAAAACTTCAGTCCGCACTTCCTGCAATCTCTCTGCCTGCATTTAGCGCACTCAACACCGCATTTTGTAACGATGTTGATGCGGAACTTTTGTATGCACAGGCATTATACGGACTTGCAAAAGAAGGCGACGTATTGCTCGCAATAAGCACGTCAGGTAACTCGAAAAACGTTCTGCAATGTGCAAAAGTCGCACGTGCCGTCGGTGTCCGCATTATCGCCTTGACAGGCGAAACGGGAGGCGCACTCCGTGCCCTCGCCGATACCTGCATCTGCGCCCCCGAGCACGAAACCTACAAAATTCAGGAATTGCATCTCCCCATCTACCACACCCTCTGCGCCGAAATCGAAAAGGCATTCTTTGCGGAGTAATTGGATAATATAAGAAAAGAAAAACCACCCAAAAGAGTACCTGCAATAGAGCAGTATAGACGTACAAACAGGAAAAGGATAGAGAATTTTTACGTTCTCTATCCTTTTTCTTGTCAAACACTGCATTTGTGTTCGCAAATCCAATTTCAGTTACTCACTTCGGTAAAACAGTCATTTAGACTGTTTTACCTCGTTCTCCCACGACCTCCTCCGTAGGTCGTTCGGGGTACGTAAATTCTCACGCCACATACGGAGAAAAGAGCAGTAAAAAGGTGTATAAAAGTAGGTAAGAACAGTAAAAAGGTGAGTGATTTTGCTCTATTAACTACTCGACAAATTGGAATTTGTTTTATTGTTTTCTGCTTACAATAATGTATGCGTTATCGGTTTCAATTACATTTACAACCGACATTGCGGTTTCTTCGATAATCAATGTTATATTATCGAGAGTATCGGGATAC
>JAZOLR010000299.1:0-2123 GCA_045653255.1 Eubacteriales bacterium
AAATACGGCGGAAACGCAATGATAAACGAGGACTTGAAACAGCAGGTTATGGAAGACATCGTTCTTTTGTGGCTCATCGGTGTGAAAATCGTTCTCGTTCACGGCGGCGGACCTGAAATAAGCGAACTTATGCAGAAACTCGGCAAAAAGCCCGAATTTGTAAACGGTCTTCGCGTTACCGACAAAGAGACGGTCGACATAGTGCAGATGGTACTCGCAGGAAAGGTAAACAAAACTCTTGTAAACCTTATCGAAATGAACGGCGGTAAGGCTATGGGTATTTCGGGTATGGACGGCAGACTTATAGAGGCGAAAATGAGAGACGAGCGCCTCGGATACGTCGGCGATATCACGAATATCAACATCGCACCCGTTACCGACCTTCTTGAACGCGGATATATTCCCGTAATTTCTACTATCGGTTGCGACGCGCAGGGAAATGCGTATAACATAAACGGCGACACCGCAGCCGCATATATCGCAGGCGCAATGAACGCAGAGCGTCTTATTATGATGACCGACATCGCAGGAATTCTCCGCGACAAAGACGACCCCTCAACGCTTATCCCCAACGTGACTTTGAGCGAAGCCGCGCAGTTGAAAGAAGAAGGCGTTATATCGGGCGGTATGATACCGAAAGTCGACTGTTGCATAGAAGCAATTCACAAGGGTGTTAAAAACGTAATCATAATGGACGGACGCGTGCCCCATTCCATACTTATGGAAATTCTCACCGACGAAGGTGCGGGTACGATGGTAAAAGGGGACAGATAAATGAGCGACCTCAAAAAACTTGACAGTACCTACGTTGCGAATACCTACGCGCGTTTCCCTATCGAAATAGTTTCGGGAAAAGGCTCGCTTGTATATGACGAAAACGGCAAAGAATATATAGATATGGGTTCGGGTATCGGCGTTACCGCTTTCGGTATATCCGACGACGAATGGTGTCGCGCAGTTGAAAAGCAACTTCACACAGTACAACATATGTCGAACCTCTACTATACACGTCCTTGCGTTGAACTTGCCGAAATGCTCTGCAAGAAAACCGATATGAAAAAGGTCTTCTTCTCCAACTCCGGCGCAGAAGCGAACGAATGCGCGATAAAAGTGGCAAGAAAGTACGCGTGCGACAAAAAAGGTGCAGACTACTACAACATAATAACGCTCAAAAACAGTTTCCACGGAAGAACCGTGACGACACTTGCGGCAACGGGACAAGAGCATTACCACGAATTGTTCCAACCTCTTACTCAAGGCTTTATGCACGTTGAAGCAGGGGACGTAGTGGGACTTCGAACACTTGTTCGCGAGAATAAATGCGCCGCTATAATGATAGAATGCATTCAGGGCGAGGGCGGAGTTTTGCCCGTTCCCCCCGAATTTATATCCGAAATAGCAAGAATAGCGAAAGAAGAGGATATACTCTTCATCGTTGACGAAGTACAGACAGGAAACGGAAGAACGGGCGAACTTTACGCGTATATGAATTACGGTGTAAAACCCGACATCGTCACAACGGCGAAAGGTCTCGGCGGCGGTCTTCCTCTCGGCGCGGTACTTTTGGGCGAAAAGACCGAGAGCGTACTCGGTTTCGGCGACCACGGCTCGACTTTCGGCGGAAACCCCGTCGCTTGTGCGGGTGCTTGCAGTATCATCTCGCGTATAGACGAAAAGTTCCTTTCCGAAGTGAAAGAGAAGAGCGAATATATAAAGAGTGAACTTTCTTCTGCCGAAGGCGTTGTCAGCGTCAGCGGTATGGGACTTATGATAGGTATTGAGACGAAAAGACCTGTAAAAGAAGTTCTTTCGGAGTGTATGGCTCGCGGTGTGCTCTGCCTTACGGCAAAGACGAAACTCCGCCTACTTCCCGCACTCAATATAGAAATGAAAACACTCAAAAAAGCAATAGAGATAATAAAAGAAGATTCCAAAGAGGAGAAAACGGATTGATAGCAATGATACACAAGATATTTTTGAAACAACTTGATTTTACCCCCGAAGAGATAAACGCTTTGATAGATCTTGCTATCGAATTGAAAGCAAAGAAGAAATACGGCATCCCCCACCGCTACTGCGAGGGAAACAATATCGCGCTTATATTTGAAAAGACCCCGACGCGT
>JAZOLR010000300.1:0-1630 GCA_045653255.1 Eubacteriales bacterium
GTCTTCCCGAGCTTCGCCCGGGCTTCAATAGGTTCTACCACGAGTGCAGTATTGCAAACTGCGAGGACGACTCTCTTCGTAGCAGCCGTATCGCTCTTACAAGAGCCACCAATCAGGTGCTCAGAACAGCCCTGCATCTCATTTGTATGCAGACCCCCGAAAAGATTTAAATTAGGAGAAAATATATGTCAGGACATTCTAAATGGAATAATATTAAACACAAAAAGGAGAAGGCAGACGCTGCCAAGGCTAAAATCTTTACTAAAATAGGTAAGGAAATGGCTGTTGCAATCAAGGCAGGCGGCCCCGATCCCAACAACAACTCCAAGCTTCGTGACCTTATCGCAAAGGCAAAGGCAAACAACGTGCCTAACGAAAACATCGAAAGAACTATAAAGAAGTTCTCCGAGGACAACTCCGTAAACTACGAAGAACTCACATACGAGGGTTACGGCGCGGCAGGCGTTGCCGTAATCGTTGAAACCGCAACAGACAACAAAAACAGAACGGCAGGAAACGTTCGTTCTTATTTCTCAAAGTTCCACGGTAACATGGGTCAGACAGGATGCGTAAGTTTTATGTCCTCCGAGCGCGGACTTATTGAGATAAGCGACGAAGACGGCGAAATAGACGAAGACAAACTCATGGAAGATGCTCTCGAAGCAGGCGCTGCAGATTTCGAGAGCGAAGAAGGTTTCTTCTCTATCTACACCGAAGTTGCAGACGTTCAGGCGGTTGCGGATGCTCTTATTGCAAAGGGTTACAAACTTGACAGTGCAGACCGCGCGCTCGTTCCTTCTACCTACGTTGAAGTAACTGACGAAGAAGACATAAAGATGCTCGAACTTCTTCTTGAAAAACTCGACGATGACGACGACGTGCAGAACGTATTCCATAACTGGGATATAAAAGAATAAGAAATGGTAAACGCACCCTGAAAGATTTTACTTTCGGGGTGCGTTTTTTATATTTTAAATGCGGTCTTTTATCATTTTGTTTATTCTCTCACGGACACGGAGCATTTCGTCTGACGTGCGCGCACATCTTTCAAAAGTGAGCGTGTCGCCGAGTTCTTCTTCTATTGCGCGGACAACTTCTTCGTGCGAATAGAGCGACGAGCATAACCGAAAGGCGCGGATATCCTGCAACGCATCTGTGAATACGCATATTCTTGTGGATTCGAATGCGCTTCCGTCGGGGGCGGGATAAACCGAAAAGGTGTCACCTGCGGCAACCCATTTATCTGCGGTGAGGTCATAGAAGGGATTCACAGGGTCTAAAGACTGTCTATTGTTGTAGAAATTATAACCCCAATGCAAAAAGCCTTTTACGCGATATTTGAACATCTGCATACCTATCGAGCGATTTCTTTGACCGCTGAAAGCGACAAAGCGATTCGAATACTTGACGTGAGGGTGCATACAAGTATAGGCAAAAAGGTCGGGCACGTTATTTTCAAGAAACGGCTTTATCGCGCTCGTCATTGCAACGGGGGATTTGACAAGACCTTTTTTGTAAAAACCGTAGTCGGAAAGCGCGTCTATAATTCTGTAATCTTTCAGTATTCCCGAAACGGTTTTTTTAGCATTTTTATAGTTTTCAAAGTGCTTGTCTGTCGGCTCGTCGGAAA
>JAZOLR010000301.1:0-2059 GCA_045653255.1 Eubacteriales bacterium
GGCCTCCGACTTCAACAACATAAGAGACGGATTGTGTGCAGGTGAACTTGCAAGACTTTACGAAAAGAATATAAAAGAGGCAGGCTACGGCAATTGGCTTCTTTACGGTCCTTGTCACGGAAACGGACTTATGGAAGGTGAAGCGCCGTGGGTAGAAAGCAACTCTGAATGGATACTGAAGGAAAACATGACGTTCTGCTGTGACATATTCCTCGGCAATCCCAAATTAAAACGCGGACTTCGTATGGAAGACGTAATAAGAGTAACAAAAGACGGTTGCGAAAACTTGACGGCATATCCTCAAAAGGTATTTGAAATAATTTGACAAAGGGGTATAAAATGAGCATTAAAAAGGATTTTTGGCTTTGGGGTCAGACGGCAGGCACGCACCACGAAGAAGGAAACAACATATATAAACTCCCGGGTGTTAACAAAATGACACAACTTGAGGGGGCGAAATATTTCGGTATTGAAAATATGTGCGCGGTGGTTATGCAAGACAAACCCGCAGTTGAGGACTTCCCTGCGCTTGCAGACGAACTTTCCGAAATGAAAAAGGTAGTATGGTCTATAATCGGCAACGGCGGCTCGAAAAGAAACAACGACGGCGGAAACGATATGGACGCAATGCTCGAAGTAGCGAAGACGCACCCTAATATTATTGCAGGTGTGGCAGACGACTTTATGCGCCCTGAAAGAATGGCGATTTACACCCCTGAAGTAATAAAGGGATATAAGCAAAGATTGAGAACGGAAGCAGGAAGACCGCTTGAATTCTGGTCGGTTATCTATGCACACGAACTCTCTGACAATGTGCGCGAACATCTTGACGTTTTTGACGTAGTTACGTTTTGGAGTTGGCACTCTGAAGAACTTTTACACCTTGACGAAAACTTCGCGCGTTTGAGAAGTTTGACAGACAAACCCATTCTTGCAGGTTGCTATATGTGGGATTACGGAAACAGAAAGCCGCTTTCTATGGATTTGATGAAATTGCAACTTGACAAATACCTTGAATGGTATGAAAAGAAGATGATAGACGGTGTTATTCTCTGCTCTAACTGTATAGCGGACATCGGACTTGATACGGCGGACTATATGAGAGAGTGGCTCTCAAAACAGTAATTTCGAGGTGTAACTATGAAAAAACCTAATATAAATGATTTATCACTCCGCGAGAAGATAGGGCAGATACTTATGCTCCATCAACAAACCCTTTTGCGCAATTGGGAGGACGGCACAAACAGTTACAGAAAAAAAGAAGAAGTCCTCGACATAATGAAAAAATATCAGTACGGAAGTCTCTGGGGCAGCGGAAATATTGACGTGAGAAACGCTAATATGGCAGAACAGACCATAGGCGAAAAGCCGAAGATAAAGGCATACGGAAAATGGTTTCGTGAAATCAACTCGCAAGTAAAAATTCCTATGCTTTTGGGTATGGACTGCGAGACGGGGGCAGGCGGACTTTTCCCCGATGCGACCTTGACCTCGTCTGCACTCGCGATAGGCGCGTGCAATGATGAAGAACTGACTTTCGAACTCGGTGCGGCTATAGCGCGCGAGTTGAAGGCGGCGGGGTGCAACTGGCGTTGGACACCTATACTTGACCTGCCTCACAGACTTGCAGGTACTTCTGTCGGACGCTCTTATTCCGATGATGCGGAAACGCTCACGCGACTTTCTATAGCGCACATGAAAGGTATGCAATCCGTAGGCGTTGCCGCGACTGCAAAGCATTTCCCCGGTGCAGACCCGTACGACACGCGCGACACGCACATAGTAACGGCATCGCTCAATCAATCTTTTGAGGAATGGGAACAAACTCAAGCGAAACCCTTCCAAGCAATGATAGACGCGGGCGTTATGACGGTTATGATAGGGCATGGTGCATTCCCTGCAGTTGACGACAGAAAGTTAAACGGAAGATACCTTCCCTCTACAATGTCGGATAGAGTAATAAACGGACTTCTGCGTGAAAAGATGGGCTTTCGCGGTGTTGTTATAACTGACGCTATCACAATGGGCGGAATAACCGCTATGTGCCCTTATGACGAGA
>JAZOLR010000302.1:0-8335 GCA_045653255.1 Eubacteriales bacterium
CAACCGTATAAAAAACAAAAACGCGACAAAGGGACGTGCTCTTAAGGACAGTTTTTGAAAACTAATAGAATACGTTACCTACCGACAGGAAAAGGACGAGGAATTTTAAAAATTCTTCGTCCTTTTTTTTGACAAGCACTGCATCTGTGTACACAGATGCTATTATCAGTTATGAGTTATGAGGTTCGCTTTCGCTCACCGTTATGAGTTTGCTTCGCAAACGTTATGATATGATCGCCTTGTTTCTTCAAGTTGTGCCGAAGGCACATCACAACTTGGCGTTGCCAATCATAACTCTAAACTCGCCGCAGGCGATCATAGTTGCGTAGTGTCCTTAAGGGCACTACGCTAAAACGAAGCCTTTTCTTTAATTTTTCAGTATCTCGTCAATTCTTGCAAGTTCATCTTCCGAGAATGCTTTTGCGTCAAGTGCACGGACGTTTTCCGTGACTTGCGACGGACGGCTAGCACCTATCAAAACAGAAGTAACCGCATTATAGCGAAGTCCCCACGCAAGAGCCATCTGTGCGAGTGATTGATTTCTCTCTTTCGCTATGTCGTCAAGTGCGCGTATCTTTGCTAGTCTTTCTTCTGTAATGTCCGACACACGCAAAAATCTCGGGTCGTGAGACGCGCGCGAGTCTTCGGGAATACCGTTTAAGTATCTGTTTGTGAGCAGACCTTTAGCAAGAGGACAGAATGCGATACAACCCACACCCTTTTCCTCTAAAACGTCGGTAAGACCGTTTTCAATATTTCTATTAAACATTGAGTAGTTTGCCTGATGTATCAACAAGTGCATACCCATTTTGTCAAGCGTTTCTACTGCCTTTTTCGTTTGCTCGGGGTTATAGTTTGATATACCTATGTAGAGTGCCTTTCCGCTTTTTACAATATCGTAAAGTGCGCCCATAGTCTCCTCTATCGGCGTGTCGGGGTCGGGGCGGTGGGGGGAGAAAATATCCACGTAGTCGACTTTCATACGCAAAAGACTCTGGTCAAGGCTTGAAATAAGATATTTTCTGCTTCCGTGGTCGCCGTAAGGACCTTTCCACATATCATATCCTGCTTTTGTCGAGATTAACAACTCGTCACGGTAAGGACGGAAATCCTTTTCCATGTGAAGACCGAAGTTTCTTTCCGCCTCTCCGTATGGCGGACCGTAATTATTAGCGAGGTCGAAATGCGTAACACCGCAGTCAAACGCCGTGCGAAGTATATCCCTCTGCGTGTCAAATGGCGTAACGTTGCCGAAATTATGCCAGAGCCCGAGCGACACAGACGGCAGAAGAATACCGCTTTTTCCGCATCGTCTGTAGGTCATACCGTCGTATCTTTTTTCATCTGCTATATAACTCATCTGTCAGTCCCTTTCTTTTTCCGAAAACGCCGCCGCAATGGCAGTTATCGCCACGCCTGCGACAGTTGCCGCGCCGAGAAGTATCTTTTTCCAGTTAACTTTTATGTAGTCGCTATCCATTTCAAAGATAGGCTTTTCTTTTTTCTGGTTTTGCAAAAGTGTCAGGGGGTCTGTTTCGTTTTTTATCTTGAAACACATACTTTTGAGCCAACTTACGTCACCCTTCGTGCATAATTTTGTGTCAAAAGCATTGTGTCCGTGCGCGAGTTCATTTCTCATGTGTCGCATGTGACGGAATTTTTTGTAGTTTTTATCCCAATTCGGCACAGCCACCTGCTCGTAAAACGGTGTTTTTTCCATTTTGTTTATATAGTCACTCGCCGAAAAACCGAGTCTCTCACGGCATAAATCGTCTAATTGAATATAAGTCTCGAAAAAGTCCATATTTATACTTCTTGTATCGTCCATCGTTATACCTCCAAAAAAGAGCGAAATCCGTTAAGTTATTATACCACAAATTTTCCCACCCGTCAAGAAATATGCCGCAAGTTTGAAAAAAGAGTAAGACGTTGGCACAGTATCCTTAACGGAACCGTGCCAACGCCGTGGTTTTTTCGGTATCTGCTTTATAGCAAATTTTATTTGAAATATTCAGAAAGATACTTCTTTGTGTTGTCTATCATTTCGTCGAAGAGTTTCTTTGCATCTGCCATAGGAATGGTTACGAGAGGGTCGGAAACAAACGCGCGGAACGCCTTGTCGAGATCTCTTTCCATACCTGCTTCAACGATGAGTTCCTGCTCTTCTGCAATGCGGAGAACGAGCGCGTCAACTCCTGCGGGAATATTACCTGCAAACACAGGTTCAACCGTATCACAACGGAAGGTTGCATTCGTCTCAACTACTGCGCCGAGAGGGAGATTCGGTATCTGTCCGTAGTTCGGGATATTTACGTTCGTTACAAGGTCGCCCATGCCGAGAAGTGCTTTCATCTGACGGACACCCTCTTCGCCCGACGGCCATATTCCGAAGGTTTTCGTTTCGTTGTAGTATGCGTCGCTTTCTTCAAGTCTCTTTTGGAGTTCTTCTTTTCTCGATGCTACCGTGGTAAGTCTGAATTTCCACTCGTTTTCAACTTGTTCGGGATTCTTTAAGTAGATATATCCGGGGTTGAATTCTGCGAGATGTCTGTCACCTGCCGCAGCAATTGCACCGTAACGGCGGAACAAATCCATTTTAACTTTGTCCATTGTCTTGAAGTTTGCGTTTGCCCAGTTTTTGTCGCCGCCCTTTATATATCCCGTGTCGCCGTATTTTTCGATGAATTCACGGTAGAGAGGGAATAGGTCTATATCCTTATAAGTTGCCTTTGTGAGCCAAGTGAAGTGGTTAACGCCGACAACGTTTGTGATAATTTCAGAACGCTTTACGTCTTTTATACCGCGTGTTTCTTCAAGCACGGAGCGCATAAAATTCTGTGTGCCGAATACTTCGTGACAACAACCGAAAGCCTTTATTTCGGGGAAGGTCTTGTAGAGTGTTCTTACACAAACCGTCATAGGATTCGTGTAGTTTATAACCCACGCATTCGGAGAGTAGTCGCGTATAGCCTTTGCAATTACTTCGTACATAGGAATTGTACGGAGAGAGCGAATTACACCGCCGGGGCCCGTAGAATCGCCGACGGGCTGCCATATTCCGTATTTTTCGGGCGTATGTACGTCGCTTTCCATTTCGTCAAAAGTTCCGGGAAGAATGGAAATAACAACGAAGTCCGCGCCCGTGAGAGCATCGCCTATCTTCTCATACGCCTTGAAAGTCCAGTTCATTTCCTTTCTTTCTGCGTCTTCTATCTTGAGTCCCGTCTTTATGTCGTAATATTCGGCAATTTTCGCTATCTTGCCGCCTATCGCTTCGTTGCGCTTTGCCGCTTCGTAGTCGATGTCGTAGAGTGCAACTTCGCCGCTTATATCATCTTCAATCAAAAGGTCGCGCATTAACTGCCAAGCCCAGCCGCGAGAGCCGCCGCCGATATAGGCAATCTTCAAATTCTTCGGGTTGTTCATAAAATTCCTCCTTAAAAAGGCAAAATAAAGAGCGTCTGCTCATCTTAAAACCATTATATAACTCTTTTTAAGTTAAAGCAACAGTTTTTTTGTTTTTTATCTGTATTTTATGATAAAATTTTGCAAAACAAAGATAAAATTCGCTTGTTGACAAAAATATAAATCCGTGATAAAATCTTAATATAAATCTTGAATAAAACCTTGAAAGGTGAAAATAAAATGAGAAAAAACGTGTTTGTGAAAATCATAGTTGCGGCAATCCTTCTTATGCTTGTTGCAACACTTACGGTAGGCGCATTCGCAGAGGATAACGAAGTTGCGGGCGGATTGCTCATAAGTCCCAATCCTATGGCAAGTGCAGTCACAGTAGGCAACCTTACGGTAAACAAAACTCAATTCGCGGTAGGTGAGCCTATCTACGTTACCGCATACGGAGAAGGAGAAGACTGGGTAGCGATATACAAAAAGAACGGAAGCGATTCTGCCATTCGCTATTACTACATAGAAGAGCAGAGCGCATCAGGTGTTGCCGTGAATATGCTTGATTGCGCGTCAAAGAACAATCTTGACCTCACACACGGAAACTATATGCTCTATTACTACGAAGACGGAAACTTCGCCCCCAAGCATAAAATAGAAATAGTAATAGGCGACGGCGACCCCGTAACCGCACCGAAACCGCCCGTCGAGGTCGCGTATTTCCACGATAACGTGAAACCCTACCTCGCAGACGGCTCTGTAGTAATAGTTTTGCCGACAGACGGCGATGCCGCAAGAGAAATCTACGGCTATTGGTCAAAGAACGGAAGTATGATGAGCGGATATACTGAACTTTTCAGATGCGCAGTACCCGACGGCGCAACGAAAATGACGGTAGAAATTCCCGCCAACACCCTCATTCCCGAGGCAGCGGACGGCATTATGGTATATACCGCAAACTCGAAAGGAAAACTTTTCAGTCGCAACTGTCTCTTCCCCGAAACTGTGGAAACGCTTCCCATTAGTCAACTCGGTGAAGAAGTGGTCAGTTTGCAGATAGTTGCCGACACACACGCAAACGAGACAAACAACAGTCTCACAGGAATAAAGAAAATGTTCACCGACATAACGAGAAACGACCCCGATAGTATCGGTGTATTCGTTGTAGGCGACGTCGCCGACAACGGTGTCGTTGAGCAGTATGAAGAATTCATCAAAATGCAAAATTCGGTAAAAAATGCTCCTCCTTCATATTGGGTAGTCGGAAATCACGACTATTGGAAGGGTAGAAATCACGCATCGGGACTTCGCGACCTCACCTATCAACAGATGGTAGACCAGTTTAATAACACAAACGGAAACGATAGCGAAAAGCCTTACTACGACTTGTGGATAGAAGGCTATCACTTCATTTTCCTCGGATATGAAGAAAACGGAATTTCATTAGAGCAGGAAGCGTGGCTTGCCGAAAAAATAGCAGAAAACGCAAGAGAAGATAAGCCGATATTCATATTCTTGCATCAACCTATTGCCGGCACGGTAGCAGGAAGTTTTGAATATGAAGGTTATACCACCTTCCACCCGAGAGATTCATTTCTGGAAATTATTGCATCTTACCCTCAGGCAATGCTCTTTTCAGGTCACGGTCACGCCGCCCTCACGGATGAATATAATATGCTCACCCCGACAGAAGACCATTGCTACCTCTTCAATTCGGGCGCAATAATAGGCGCAGAAACGGGCTTTAAGAAAGATAACGGAAAGCCGTTGAAAATAAGTCAGGGTTGGTACGTCACAGTTTATGAAAACTACGTTGTCTTGCGCGGAAGAGACTTCACAAACGATAGATGGATACCCTCTGCTCAATTCATCGTTCACTTTGACGGAAGCGACCTTCACTACGCGTCGGAAGAAGTGAAAGCGGCAGTCCGCGCAGAAATAGCAGCAAAAGCACCACAAGAACAAGTAACTACCACCACGGTAAACCCCAACGCAGTAGAAACTCCCGCATCTCCTACCACCCCTGCAGATACGAATAGCAGTATAATAACTCCTATCATAATTGCTGCGGTAGCAGTAGTAATTATAGCGGTAGTTGTAGCGGTTGCAATAGCGGCGAAAAAGAAAAAATCCAAATAAACACAAAAAAGAACGAGTGTGAGAACTTCACACTCGTTCTTTTTGCAAACATTAGCAGTTGTTTTACAAAAGTCCTTTTTATAGTACAGTGGTTTTGATATGATATAATCAGTGAGAAAAATCAAAATAAAAAGGGCAGGGAATGCAAAAATGCAAACTAAAGATTACAAAAATAACATATACGTGAGCCGTGTGGAACTCGTTTCCGAAGTCCCCGAGTTCAGTTATCTCAGACGGCTGCCGCTTATAAAAAACCTGAAAAAAGCACCCATTCAATTTTCGTCGCCCATTACCTTTTTCGTCGGTGAAAACGGAATGGGGAAGTCTACACTTATAGAGGCTATCGCTGTTTTTCTCGGTTTCAACGCAGAGGGCGGTACTGTCAATTTCGACTTCGAGACGAAACCGACGCATTCCGAACTTTATAACCACATTATAGTGTCAAAAACCCCGAACAGAAAAAAGCAAGGTTTCTTTTTACGCGCGGAAACTTTTTACAACGTGGCAAGTTACATAGACAAACTTGAAGACGAGCACGCAGACATTCTGCGTTACTACGGCGGCCGCTCGTTTCACCGTCAGTCTCACGGCGAGAGTTTTCTTTCCTTGGTCGCGAATCGTTTTTCGGGAAACGGTATATACATTCTCGACGAGCCCGAAGCCGCTTTATCGCCGAATCGCCTTATGTATCTTATGTCGCTTATAAATTCTCTTGTCGAGTCGGGCGCGCAGTTTATCATTTCCACCCACTCGCCCATACTTATGACAATGCCGAATTCGGAAATATATGAACTTACAAAAGACGGAATAGAAAAAGTGACTTACGACCGGACAGAGCACTACGTAATTACAAAACAATTTCTCGAAAACCCCAAAAGAATGCTCGGCTATCTTGGAATTTGATATATAATATAAGAAATGACGGTTGAATTTTCTTGTCTTTCGTGGTATAATAATAGCAAGAAAAAGAAAAAGGAAGTGAGAAGAGTGAAAGAGTATAAAGTAGACGGAATGAGTTGCGCCGTGTGTAGCGCAAGAGTGGAAAAAGCAGTATCAAACCTTGACGGCGTTACTTCTTGCTCTGTCAGTCTGCTCACGAATTCAATGACGGTGGACGGTTCTGCAACCGACGGCGAAATCATAGCCGCCGTAGAAAAAGCGGGATACAAAGCATCGCAAAAAGAGAGCGAAAAAACGTCCCTTGCAGAAAATGAATCCGCACTCAAAGATAGAGAAACACCCGCGCTTGTAAAACGGCTTGTTGCCTCGGTCTTTATCTCGCTTGTGCTTATGTATTTCTCTATGGGGCACACTATGTGGGGATTCCCTCTGCCCGAATTTTTGGAAAAATCACCCCTTGCGATAGGTATTATCCAACTCGTTTTAGCGTCTGCCGTAATGCTAATAAATAAAAAATTCTTCATAAACGGTACAAAAGGGCTTTTGCACCGTGCGCCCAATATGGACACGCTCGTTTCGCTCGGCTCTTTTGCCTCGTTTGTCTATAGTGTGTGCGTGCTTTTCGTTATGTCTCGATCCGCGGCACCGCACGAATATCTGCACGGCCTCTATTTTGAGTCAAGTGCAATGATTCTCGCCTTGATAACCGTAGGAAAAACACTTGAAGCACACTCAAAAGGTAAAACCACGGACGCATTGCGCTCACTTATGAGCCTCGCGCCGAAAACGGCGAGAGTCATTCGCGAGGGAAAAGAAGTTGAAATAGCAATCGACGAAGTGCAAATAGACGATATTTTCCTTTTGCGCCCGGGTGAGAGCATTGCCGTTGACGGCGTGGTGATAGAAGGTCATAGCGCAATTGACGAATCCGCCCTCACAGGAGAAAGTATACCTGTAGAGAAAAAAGAAGGCGACACCGTGAGCGCCGCAACCGTCAACACGTCGGGATTTATTAAATGCAGAGCGACAAGAGTGGGCGAAAATACCACCCTTTCACAGATAATAAAAACCGTGCGCGAAGCCTCCGCGACGAAAGCACCCATAGCGAAAATAGCGGACAAGGTTTCAGGTGTATTCGTGCCTGTCGTTATCGCCATTTCGCTTGTTGTGTTGGCTCTTTGGCTCGTTTCAGACGCGGATATAGGTTACGCACTCTCCCGCAGCATCTCCGTGCTCGTTATCAGTTGCCCCTGCGCCCTCGGTCTTGCCACCCCCGTTGCCATAATGGTCGGAAACGGCAAAGGCGCGAAGTCGGGAATACTCTTCAAAAACGCAGTATCGCTTGAAATAGCGGCAAAAATAGAAACCGTCGCACTTGACAAAACAGGTACGGTAACGAAAGGCGAGCCCGAAGTCACCGATATAATAGGTGAAGATTCACTTCTAGCGGTAGCCTATGCCCTTGAAATAAAGAGCGAACACCCCTTGGCAAAAGCAGTAGTGAAAAAAGCCGAAACCGAAAATATAAAAGCAGTCGAAACCGAAGAATTCCGCATCTTTGCAGGCGGCGGAGTGTCCGCGATAGCAGACGGAGTAGCACTTTTTGGCGGTAATGCCGAATTTGTAAAACAGTACGCACAAATACCGCAAAAAGCCATAGAAACGGCAAACAACCTTGCAAAAGACGGAAAGACTTCAATGTTTTTCGCGCAAGGCGACGAATTTTTGGGAATAATCGCCGTCGCAGACAAAATAAAACCCGATAGCGCATATGCCGTAAAAGACCTTGAAAATTTCGGCGTGCGCGTGGTTATGTTGTCAGGCCATTACGGAAAAACAACAATAGCTATTGCCATTGGGCGCGGAGTGCGATAAATACTTTCTAGCCTCT